>NZ_JBGLYQ010000050.1:0-50559 GCF_047304105.1 Duganella sp. Dugasp56 | reverse complement strand
CCCCCCCCCCCCCCCCCCCCCCCCCCCCCCCGCCCCCCCGCCCCCCCCCCCCCCCCCCCCCCCCCCCCCCCCACCCCCGTTATTTCAGGCCGCCGCCGAGGGCGCGGTAGAGGTCGATCGCGCTGGTGGTGCGCAGCAGGCGCGCCTGCACCAGTGACTGCTGGGCGCTGAACAGTTCGCGCTGCGCGTCCAGCACGTCGAGCGAGCTGGCCACGCCGTTGTCGAAGCGCAGTTGCAGCAGCTTCAGGCGGTCGGCCTGGGCGTCCTGCACGGCGCGCTGCGCGGCCACCTGTTCGCCCAGGTAGTCGCGCGCGGCCAGCGCGTCGGCCACTTCGCGGAACGCGGTCTGGATGGTCTTCTCGTAGTCGGTCACGGCCAGGTTCTTGCGCACTTCGCTCAGCGTCAGGTTGGCGCGGTTGCGGCCGGCATCGAAGATCGGCAACGTCAGCTGCGGCGCGAACGACCAGCTGCCCGAGCCGCCGTCAAACAGCCCGCCCAGCGACGGGCTGCTGCTGCCCAGCGCGGCCGTCAGGCTGATGCGCGGGAAGAAGGCTGCGCGCGCGGCGCCGATGTTGGCGTTGGCCGATTTCAGCCGCTGCTCGGCGGCGCGGATGTCGGGACGGCGCGTCAGCAGGTCCGACGGCAGCCCGGTCGGCACGGCGCTCAGCAGGTCGATCTGCTGGTCGCTCGGCATGGCGCCGGCCGCGGCACCGGCTACGGCCTGCGACGATGGCTGGCAGACCAGCAAGGTCAGTGCGTTGTCCGCCTGCGCGCGCTGGCGCGCCAAGGTCAACGCGGCGGCGCGCGCGGTTTCCATCAGCGTTTCGTTGGAGCGCAGGTCCAGCCGCGACGAGGCGCCCACTTCGGCGCGCTGCTGCGTCAGCTTGTAGGTGCGGGCGCGCGCTTCATAGGTCTGCTGCGCCAGTGCGTACTGCTCGGCGTAGGCGCGCTCGGTGTAGTAAGCCTGCGCCACCTGCGCCACCAGGGCGATCTGCGCCGCCTGGCGCGCTTCGTCGGTGGCCAGGTAGGCCGCCAGCGCGGCGTCGTTCAGGCTTTTCACGCGACCGAAGAAATCCAGCTCGAAGGCGGATATCGCCAGGCCTGCGTCGTAGCGCTTGCCGATCGTGGTCTGGCCCGTCGGCGACAGGAAGGCCGGTGTCTTGGCCTTGGTCACGGCCGCGTTGGCGTTCAGGTTGGGCAGGCGGTCGGCCGACTGGATGTCGTACTGCGCGCGCGCTTCCTCGATGCGCAGGGCGGCCGTGCGCAGGTCGCGGTTGTTGTCCAGCGCGGCGGCGATCAGCTGCTGCAGGCGCGGATCGCTGAAGTATTCGCGCCAGCCGGTATCGACGGCGTCCTTCTGGCCGGGGCCGGCCTGCACGCTGGCGAAGCCGGTCTTGGCGCCCGCGCCGGCGGTATCGGCCGGGAAAGCGGCGGCCACCGGCGCCGCCGGGCGCTGGAAGGTCGGCGCCATCGAGCAGGCCGACAGCAGTGCCGCCGCCAGCACGGTCAGGGGCAGGGCAAACTTAGTCATAGGTTTCATGGTTCTTATCGTTCATTTCATGTGCGGCCAGTTTGCGCTGGCGTTCGCTGCCCTTGAAGATCTTGCGGACCACGACGAAGAAGACCGGCACCAGGAACACCGCCAGCACGGTGGCGGTGATCATGCCGCCCATCACGCCGGTGCCGATGGCGCGCTGGCTGGCCGAACCGGCGCCGGTGGCGACCACCAGCGGCAGCACGCCGAGGATGAAGGCCAGCGAGGTCATGATGATCGGACGGAAGCGCAGGTGCACCGCTTCCAAGGTCGATTCGATCAGGCCCTTGCCCTGCGCCTGCAGGTCCTTGGCGAACTCGATGATCAGGATCGCGTTCTTGGCCGACAGGCCGATGATGGCGATCAGGCCGACTTTGAAGTAGACGTCGTTCGGCAGGCCGCGCATGGTGGCGCCCAGCAGCGCGCCGAGCACGCCCAGCGGCACCACCAGCAGCACGGCCACCGGGATCGATTCGCTCTCGTACAGCGCGGCCAGCACCAGGAAGGCGGCCAGCAGCGACAGCGCGAACAGCATCGGCGCCTGCGAGCCGGAAGTCTTCTCTTCCAGCGACTGGCCGGTCCATTCGATGCCGAAGCCTGGCGGCAGCTGCTGCGCAAGGTGTTCCAGTTCGTCCATCGCTTCGCCGGTCGAGCGGCCGGGGGCGGCGTCGCCGGTGATGCGGATGGCCGGATAGCCGTTGTAGCGCACCAGCTGCACCGGACCCTGGATCCAGTGCGAGGTGGCGAACGAGGAGAACGGCACCATGGTGCCATTGCTGCTGCGCGCGTTGAGCTTCATGATGTCTTCCGGCTGCAGGCGGCGCGGCGCGTCGGCCTGCACGATCACGCGCTGCTGGCGCCCGCTGCTGGCGAAGTCGTTGACATACGAGGAACCGAGCGCGATCGACAGCATGCTGTTGACGTCGGCGAAGGTCACGCCCAGCGCGTTGGCTTTTTCACGGTCGATGTCGACCTGCAGCTGCGGCGAGTCTTCCAGCCCTTCGGGACGCACGCCCTTCAGGATGGCGCTCTTGGCGGCCAGGCCGAGCAACTGGTTGCGGGCGGCGATCAGCGCGTCGTGGCCCAGCGCGCTGCGGTCCTGCAGACGCGCCGTGATGCCGGTGGCGTTACCCAGTTCGCGGATGGGCGGAGGACTGAGCGGGAACACCACCGCGTCGCGAATGACCGACAGGTCCTTAAAGGCGCGCTGCGCGATGGCCTGCGCGGAGTCCTCCGGACCCCGTTCCTTCCAATCCTTCAGCGGCACGAACACCAGGCCGGCGTTCTGGCCGTTGCCCGAGAACGAGAAGCCCGCCACGGCGATGGTGCGCGCCACCGCAGGCTGCTTGCGGAAGTAGGCATCGACCTCGGTCAGCACGGCCTGCGTGCGGCTGGTCGATGCGCCGGCCGGCAGCTGGATGTTGGAGATCAGATAGCCCTGGTCTTCGTTCGGCAGGAACGACGACGGCAGGCGCGCATACAGCCAGCCCACCACGCCGCACAGCACGGCGAAGATCACCAGATAGCGGCCGGTGCGCTTGAGCATCTTGGCGATCACGCCCTGGTAACCTGTGGCGGTGACGGCGAAGCCGCGGTTGAACCAGCCGAAGAAGCCTTTCTTCTCGTGGTGATGGCCCGCTTCCACCGGTTTCAAGATGGTCGCGCACAGCGCCGGCGTCAAGGTCAGCGCCATCAAGGCCGAGAACAGCATCGCAGACACCATCGCCAGCGAGAACTGGCGGTAGATCGCGCCGACGGCGCCGCCGAAGAAGGCCATCGGAATGAACACGGCGATCAGCACCAGCGTGATGCCGATGATGGCGCCGGTGATCTGCGACATCGCCTTGCGCGTCGCGTCGCGCGGCGACAGGCCTTCCTCGCTCATGATGCGCTCGACGTTTTCCACCACGACGATGGCGTCATCGACCAGGATACCGATCGCCAGCACCATGCCGAACATGGTCAGCACGTTGATCGAGAAGCCGAAGATCTGCATCGCGGCGAAGGTGCCCATCAGCGCCACCGGCACCACGATGGTCGGGATCAGCGTGTAGCGGAAATTCTGCAGGAACAGGTACATCACCAGGAACACCAGCACCACCGCTTCCAGCAGCGTCTTGACCACTTCCTCGATCGAGATCTTGACGAACAGCGAGGTGTCGTAAGGGATGGTGTACTTCACGCCGGGCGGGAAGTACTTGGCCAGTTGGTCCATGCGCTCGCGCACCGCGGTGGCGGTCTGCAGCGCGTTGCCGGTCAGCGACAGCTGCACGGCGATGGCCGCGAACGGCGCGCCGTTCAGGCGCGCGTTGATGTTCAGGTTGGCGCCGCCCATTTCAATGCGCGCCACGTCGCTCAGGCGCACCAGCGAGCCGTTGGGGTTGGAGCGCAGCACGACCTGGCCGAACTCGGTGGTCGACGACAGCTGGCCGGTCACCACGATAGGCGCGGAGAAGGTCTGCTGCGCAGGGCTGGGCAAGTCGCCCAGCGTGCCGGAGGTGACCTGCGCGTTCTGCGCCTTGATGGCGGCGGTGACGTCGGCCATGGTCATCTTCAGGCCGACCAGCTTGGCCGGATCGACCCAGATGCGCATCGCGCGCTCGGTGCCGAACAACTGCGCCTGGCCCACGCCGGGAATGCGCTTGATCTCGTTGACCACGTTGCGCGCCATGTAGTCGCCCAGGCCGTAGGGATCGAGGCGGCCGTCGGTCGAGGTCAGGCCGACGAACATCAGGATGTTCGAGCGCGCCTTGTTGACCTGCACGCCCTGCTGCGTGACGGCGGCGGGCAGGCGCGATTCGACCCGCTTGATGCGGTTCTGCACGTCCACGGCGGCCAGGTCCGGATTGGTCCCCGGCACGAAGGTCACGGTGATGGTGACGGCGCCGGTGGCCTCGCTTTGCGACTCCACGTACTGCAGGCCGTCGGCGCCGTTCATTTCCTGCTCGATGACGCTGGTGACTGCATCGTCCAGCACCTGGGCGGTGGAGCCCGGGTAGTTGGCGGTGATGACGATCGACGGCGGGGCGATGGTCGGATACTGGGCCACCGGCAGGATGGTGATCGCCAGCGCTCCTCCCAGCAGGATGAACAGCGCGATCACCCACGCAAACACGGGGCGATCGATGAAGAACTTTGCCATCTGGGCTCCCGGTTATTTGGCTGCGGCCGGAGCGGCGGCAGCGGGTGCTGCAGTTGCAGCGGCAGCGGTGGCCGACGGCGCCTTCCACGGCTGCGGATTGACCGTCGCACCCGGCTTGGCCTTCTGGAAGCCTTCGACGATGATGCGTTCGCCGCCCTTGAGGCCGGAGCTGACGATCCAGTTCTGGCCTTCGTTGGCGGTGGCGACCACCGGCTGCGCGAGCACCTTGTTGTCGGCGCCGACGATCCACACCGACGAGCCTTCCGGGCTGCGCACCACGGCCTGCTGCGGCACGGTGATGGCGGCGCTGTCCACGCCCTGTTCCAGCCGCGCGCGCACGTACATGCCCGGCAGCAGGGTGCGGTTGGGATTGGGGAATTCGGCGCGCATGGACACCGCGCCCGAGCTTTCGTCCACCGACACGTCGGAGAACAGCAGCTTGCCCGATTGCGGATAAACCTGGCCGTCCTCGGTCACCAGCGTGACCTTGGCCTGGTCTTTACCAGCGCGTTGCAGCTTGCCGCCGGCCATGGCCTTTTGCAGTTTCAGCAGCTCGGTCGACGATTGCGTGATGGTGACGTAGATCGGATCGAGCGTCTGCACGGTGGCCATCGGCGTCGCTTCACCCTGGCCGACCAGCGCGCCCTCGGTCACCAGCGCGCGGCTGATGCGGCCGGAGATCGGCGAGGTCACGGTGGCATAGCCCAGGGTCAGGCCGGCGTTGGTGCGCGCGGCTTTCGAGGTGGCCAGGTCGGCCGCGGCCTGCTTCTGCGCGGTGACGGCGTCGTCGTATTCCTGCTGGCTGACGGCTTGCGCGGCCAGCAGCGGCTTGTAGCGCTTGACCTTCAGCTCGGCCTGCGCCAGGTTGGCCTCGGCCTTGGCGACGGCGGCCTGGCTGCTGTCGTAGGATGCCTGGAACTGGGCCGGATCGATGCGGAACAGCACTTCGCCGGCCTTGACGTCGCCGCCTTCCTTGAACACGCGCTGCAGCACGATGCCGGCGGTACGCGCGCGCACCTGGGCCACGCGCGAGGCTTCGGTACGGCCCGGCAGTTCGCTGGTGAGGGTGACGGCGGCGGGGGCGACGGTGACGACGGATACGGCGGCCGGGGGCGGGGCGGATGGCGCGGCGGCCTTGTCGCCGCAGGCGCTCAGCAAGGTTAAGGCGGCAGCTGCGACGGCAGTGTAACGAGGGACTGATCTCATGGATGGATCTCGTAAAAGGTTTGTTGTGTTGAACGTGCGCCGCTCGGGTCTGGTTATATGCCGAACGAGGTCGCAACATTGTAATGCATGCAGGAATGTAACGTTTTGTGAGCTGCAAAAACAAAAGGCGGGATCCCGGCCGCCGCCGAAATCCCGCCCCGATGGCCCGCGGCCGCCTTAGCGCATGCCGGAGATGATTTGTTTCAGCTTGCCCGAGTCGGCGCAGAAGGCGCGGATGCCTTCGGCCAACTTTTCCGAGGCCATCTGGTCTTCGTTGAGCTGGAAGCGGAAGGTTTTCTCGTCCTGGGTCAGCTTGATGATGCCGGCCGCCGGCGGCGCGTCGGCGCTGAGCTTGCGTTCGACGGGGCCGTCGGTGTCGGCCAGCTTTTGCAGCAGGTCCGGGCTGATGGTCAGCAGGTCGCAGCCGGCCAGTTCCAGGATCTGGCCGGTGTTGCGGAAGCTGGCGCCCATCACCTCGGTTTTATAGCCGAACTTGCGGTAGTAGTTGTAGATGCGCTTGACCGACTGCACGCCCGGATCTTCGGCGCCGACGTAGTCGATGCCGGTCGATTTCTTGTACCAGTCGTAGATGCGGCCGACGAACGGCGAGATCAGCTGGGCGCCCGCTTCGGCGCAGGCGATCGCCTGGCCCAGCGAGAACAGCAAGGTCATGTTGCAGCGGATGCCTTCCTTTTCCAGGATCTCGGCCGCGCGGATGCCTTCCCAGGTGGCGGCCATCTTGATCAGCACGCGCTCGCGCTCGATGCCGGCTTTTTCGTACAGCGCGATCAGTTCGCGGCCCTTGGCCACAGAACCCTCGACGTCGAACGACAGGCGGGCATCGATCTCGGTCGACACGCGGCCCGGGATGATGCGCAGGATCTGCTTGCCGAAGGCGATCAGCAGGTGGTCGATGGTGTCGGCGATCGAGTTGTCGAGGTTGTCGCGCACGGCCTTTTCCAGCAGCGGCTTGTATTCGTCCTTCTGCACGGCCTTCAGGATCAGCGACGGGTTGGTGGTGGCGTCGCGCGGGGTGTAGGCCTGGATGGACTGGAAATCGCCGGTGTCGGCGACTACGGTGGTGAATTTCTTGAGCTGTTCGAGCTGGTTCATGTGCACTGCCAATCAGGTGAAGGGAATAAGACTTGTCTTATTGTACTCAAGCGTGAACAATTGTTAAAGAATGCCCGCGCATTCGTCGCCGTATTGCCTTGAAATAAAGATCAGCTTGCTATTCTGCCATCCCCGGCCCGTTCAGCGCGATTGGCGCCGGGCGATCAGATGGTTGATCTCCGCCAGCAACACCTCGAAGCGTACCGGTTTTTTGAAAAAGGTGTCGTAGGGCAGGTCGGCATCCTTGCGCGGAATGCCGGCGCTGGCCAGGATGAAGGGAATGTCGCGCAGCGCCGGATCGGCGCGCCACGCCCGGCACAGGGCGGCGCCGTCGAGCACCGGCATCATGTAGTCCGACACCACGATGTCCGGCCGCTCGCGGGCGGCGGCGGCCAGCGCCCGCTCGCCGTTGATGGCGGTGCGCACGCGGAAACCGTGATATTCGAACAGCATCGTGTAGGCCGACAGCACGTCGAACTCGTCGTCGACCACCAGGATCAGCTTGCCGTCCGGATTGGTGTCCATGATTGCGGGAGCATCGCTCATATAGTCGCGCTACAGTGCCAGTGTGGGGACGACGGCACCGGACACCGCGCCCTCGATGCTCATGCCCGAGTCGGAAATGAGCAGGATGTGATTGGCGGCGTCGTAACTGTTTTCGCGCAGCTTGAGCACGCCGATCTGGCGGCGGTTGATACCGTTCACGTCGACATAGCGCAGCAGGATGATGTTCTCGAACAGCATCGAAGCCGACATGTCGCCGTGCAGCTGGCCCTGGCCGAAGTACGGCAGCTCCTGCGTGAAGAAGGTGGTCACGTTGCGGCAGCGCAGTTCGTTGACGAAGGCGGCCAGGAAGGAGCGCGCGCGTCCCTCGTGCAGCACGACTTCGCGCAGGCCGTCGAGGCCGTCGACCAGCAGCCGCGACACCGAGCGCCGCTCGACGTTGCTCAGCACGTCGTGCGCCAGCGCGTCGACCAGCACTTCCAGCGGCGGGTGCCAGATCAGCTGCAGCGCGCCGCTGTCGTAATAGGGCTTGAGGTCGATGCCGACGTTGGCGGCCTTTTCGATCAGCCGCTGTGGCGATTCGTAAAAGCCGGTGATCAGGCAGTGCTCGCCGCGCCGCAGGCCGTCGTAGATGAAGTGCAGGCCCATCAGCGTCTTGCCGACGCCGGGATTGCCCAGCAGCGCCGTGGTCGAGCCCCGGGCGACGCCGCCATGGGTCAGGTGGTCCCAGCCTTCGATGCCGAAGCCGAGCCGCTGGTGCGACACCGACGGCGTGGCCGCCGACAGGCTGCTGACCGCTTCCAGGCGCGGGTAGATGGCGATGCCATTCTCTCCCACCTCGAACACGTGGCGGCCCAGCAGGTGCTTGCTGCCGCGCAGCTTGAACACCTTGATTTCGCGGATCAGCTGCAGCCCCTGTTCGTACTGGCTCAGTTCGATCAGGCCGTCGACCAGCGTGTTTTCCGAATCGGCGACGTTGCCCTCGGTGGGCGACAGCAGGAAGGTGGTGCATTCCATGGTCGACACCAGCGAATTGAGCGAGAGCATGAACTCGGACAGCGCGACGTCGGACGGCTTGGCGTCGCGCACGGTGCGGAAGCCGTCGATGATCATGATGTCGGGACGCTGCTCGGCCAAGGTGCCGGCGATGGACTTGAGCAGTTCGCGCAGGCCGCCCTTGAGCAGGTCGCTGTAGGCGCCGAGGAAGACGATGCGGTCGCCGACCAGTCTTTCGTCGAAGAAGGAGAAGCTGCTCAGGTGGTTGAGCATCTTGCCGTGGGTTTCGGCGATCAGCGTCAGTATCAAGACCTTCTTGCCCTGCAGCGCGTGCTGGAAACCGATCTGGCAGGCCAGCGTGGTTTTGCCGCTGCCGGCCAGGCCCTGGATCAGATACAGGCTGTGGGCGGGGAAGCCGCCGCCGAGGATGCGGTCGAAACCGTCGACGCCGGTGCGCAGCAGCGGAATGCGCGCTACGGTGCCGGCTGTACTGGAAGTAAAGGTAGTCATGTCCACTCTCACGGAGGCTAAGTGCGGCCGCGAACACCTGATTGTGCAAAATGCAATATTGCGAAGCGGCAAACTAGCCATACTCTAGCGCAGAAGCGGCAATTATAGAAGGACTATTGCCATCGGTGCGGTGCGCCAGCACACGGATGGCGCCATTGCTGCCTCGGCAGCCGTCTGCGCCTTGCCAAGATGCTATGCTTCTAATCATCGTAGTCCCCGGGCAAGCGCTTGACTTGACATACGACCGACCGGACGGTAGTATATATTTCAATCGAAGCGCTGAATTATGTTGACTTCGAAATTGCATCAGAGGAAGCGCCCCACGGCAATCGATCCGTGGTGAAAAACGATGCGTCAATCAAGTGACTTTTCGAGCTCGGAGAAAGCGATGAGCTGCCACGCAGAGGCAATGAACAATCCCGCAGTCCAGCATTTCTCAACGCAATTTGAACGGTTGACCTCACTCGAGGAGGCTGGGCAGACATTGGCTGAATCAGCCCAATCTCTTGGGTGGGAACTGGTCGCTTTCCACGCCGATGTCGAAGTGCATTCCCTGCCGCGCGCCCGTGACGGCCAATACATTGCCCGCGCCATGGGCTGGCCACAAGACTACATCGACCAATGGGTCAGGCAGGAAATGGGGCGCCACTGTCCAGTCGGGCAACGCGGCCTTTCAACCATGCGTCCGTTCTTATGGGACAGCAACGCCGCCAACGCATCATGGAGCAACGAGAGCATTACCCCCAAGCGTCGCCAGGTGCTGGACCACTATCAAACCCTGGTATCTGGCGGCCTTGCCATTCCCGTACGGCACGCCGACGGCAAGATCGGCTACGTCTCCTGGTGCACCCGTGAGTCGATCAGCGCGCGGCTGCACGACGACGCCAACCTGGAGTCGGCCGTGGTGCTGTCGCACGCGTTTATTCGTCACGCTGCCCGACTGCAGTCGCTGCATACCGGCGTGGCGAACGTACTGAGCGAACGTGAACGTGAATGCCTGAGCTGGGTCGCGCGCGGCAAGACCGAGCAGGAGATCGCGCAGATTCTCCATCGCTCCGCCGCGACCATCCATTTCCATATCGGGAATGCGATCACCAAACTGCATGCCGTCAATCGTACTCATGCGGTCGCCATTGCCTGCACACGCCGGCTGATTTATGCCGACCTCATCGAACAGAACTACCGGATCCGCTAGTTCCCCCCTTCCCCTTGATGAGGCACAGTGACGACGTCGAATCGTGGTTGAAGTGCCACGCGAAAAAAAGCGCACGGGTGACTCACCTGGCGTTACATAAAAATGGGGGGGACAAAATGATCAAGAGGAATCAAGGCTGTGTAAGCCACGGCCGGCGTTATTCGTTGCTCGCACTCGCCGTGGCATCCACCTTGGGTGTGCCGGCGTCTGCAACAGCGATTGCCGAAGAGCGGGTCGCGCCGCAAAGCGAAGGCGCCGGGCTCACCGAAGTCATCGTGACGGCGCGCCGCCGCGCGGAAAACATGCAAACCGTGCCGGTGGCGGTGAGCTCCATCGGCGCCCAGCAACTTGAGCACAGCGTTGCCATGGACACGACGTCGCTGGCGCAATTCGCGCCCAACGTGGTGTTCGACAAGGTGGAGGCTGGTACTGCCGGCGGCGCCGCTTTTTCCATCCGTGGCATCAGCTATCAGGACGTTGAAAAGGCCTTTGACCCAACCGTTCTGCTGTTTGTCGACGACATTGCGGTCGGCACCGGCACCGGCAACGTGATGAACATGCTGGATGTGCAGAACATCGAGGTGTTGCGCGGGCCGCAGGGTACGCTGTTTGGCAAGAATGCGGTTGGCGGCATCGTCAACATCCATCGCCGGGAGCCGGAACTGCATGATGTGTTCGGGAAGGTGCGCGCTACGGTGGGGAATTTCGACACCAGGAGCCTTGAAGGGTATCTCAACTTCGGTGGCGAGAACTTCGCGCTCAAATTGACCGCGGCGGAACTTGACCACGGTGGCTACTACAAGAACGCCACCCTGGGCACCCGCCAGGACGATCGCAAGGAACAGGACTATGGCGTGCATTGGCTGTGGCAGCCGACCAGATCGCTCAAGCTGGAACTGCAGACCAACCATGTCGAGCAAAAGGGCACGCCCAATCCTGTCTTGAACATTTCGGATCGTGCCGCCATCAATGGTTCCGGTGATGCCTTCTGCGCATTCTATGGCCAATGCGCGACCAACCCCTACAAATCGCAGTCAGGTGATCCTCAGGTCGCCGTGGGCGAAGGGCCTACCCGCCTGACCTTGAACAGTGACATGAACATCGCCAGGCTTAACTACGATCTCGACGATAAATACCGCCTGACCTACATCGGCGGCCACATGAAGAGCTACGACTTCACCCAGTTCGATTTCGACGGAACGCCGCTGCCGCTGTATTCGGCCGCCAAGGATTCCTGGTACACCCAACGCAGCCACGAACTGCGCATCAGCCGCAATGACCCGGTATTGAGCGGCCAGGCCGGCGTGTATTACTGGAGTGCCGATTCGTTCACGATCAACAACGGCCCCGGTCTGGTCGACCGCGCTTCGGCCAGCTCGAAGTCGTATTCGATTTATGGCGAAAGCGACTATCGCTTCGCCAATGAATATGTGCTGACCACCGGCGCGCGGCACATCAGCGAAACGAAGGAGATAGGAAAATTCGTCGATGATGGCCAGGGCAGGGTGTCGATTCCCGACGGCACGCATTTCTCGCGCACCGACTCCGCCAACATCTGGCGCCTGGGCCTGCGCCGCGAGCTGGCCAGCGGCGATATGGTCTACGGAACGTATTCGACGGGCTTCCGCAGCGGTGGCTTCTCGCCGCGCGCAGCGACCATTTCGGCACTGGAACACGGCCAGGCGCCGGAAAAGCTGAGCAACTTCGAGCTGGGCGCCAAAACCCGCTGGTTCGACAAGCGCTTGCAACTGAACGCTGCGCTGTTCCATATGATCTACGACAATATGCAGATCGAGACCAGCCTGCCGGCGCCCGGAGGAAATGGACAGCAACAGGGCTTCGACAATGTCGGCAAGGCGATCATCAATGGCGGCGAGCTGGAGTTGCTGGCCAGGCCGGACCAGCACTGGACCTTGAGCAGCAATCTCGGCCTGACTGATGCCCACTATGCCAGCTTCTTTACCGACCTGTATGGCACTGGCGTCAAGCAAGATTTCAGCAACCTGAAACTGCGTCGCGCACCGCGGGTGACCTATGCCTTGGCAGCGGATTACCGCGACGCGGTCGGCGCGGGAAAAATGAACTACCACGTCGGCTACAACTGGCGTTCCAACTACGAGGGCACGCTGGACAATGCGCCGGGAACACAGGTGAAGGCGTTCGGCATTCTGGAGGCTTCTGTCAGCTACGAGCAGGGTCCGTGGTCGGTGGTCCTGTTCGGCCGCAACCTGACGAACGAGACGGCGTATTCACACACCTTCTCGGTGGCGCCAAATAACCAGGGCGGCAGCATCTGGAAATTCGCCACGCCGCGCACGCCGCGCAACTATGGTTTGCAGGTGACCTACTACTTCGAATAGTGCGGCGCCAGGCGACGCGATTCGCCAACAAGCAGGCAAGGCGCGTACGCGCGCCTTTGCCAAGATCAAATTTATCTGCAGCATGAGAAGTTCCCCGAAGCCCGGGGCTGCAGGTTCCAACACGAAGGAGTCCCGTATGACTATCGCAGCAAGTGCGCAAGACGCGAGCGTCGGCTATCCGCTGTCGCCCAAGACCCGGCAATTCCTTGCACAAGCTTGTCTTGGCCACCTGATCGACGGCAAATTTGTTCCTTCCGCCAATGGCGCAACCATGCCTGTGGTCGATCCCAATACCGGCGCGGAATTCGCCCGCGTGGCGCAAGGCAGTCCGGCCGAGGTCGAACTTGCCGTGGGCGCAGCCCGCCGCGCATTTGAGGATGGCCGCTGGCGTCATCTGCATCCGAACAAGAAGGAAGCCGTGTTGCGTCGCCTGGGGGCGCTGCTGGAAGACAATCGCGACGTGCTGATGGATCTGGATATGCTCGACGGCGGCATCATCCGTTCGCAAACGCCGTTCTTCGTTCAATTCGGCATTGATGTCACCAACTACTATGCCGGGTGGCCAACCAAGATTGAAGGAAGAATGTCGCCAACCGGGCCCGACGTGGTGGTCCAGCAAGTGCGTGAACCGCTCGGCGTGTGCGCCGTCATCATGCCGTGGAATGCGCCTTCCGCCGTGCCTTTGGGCGTGGTCGCGCCGATTGCCTGCGGCAATTCAATCATCCTCAAGCCGGCCGAACAGACGCCGCTGACCGCCATCTTTTTCGGTGGGTTGTGCGAACAGGCAGGCCTGCCGGCGGGGGTGATCAACATTGTGCACGGCCTGGGCGGCACCGTTGGCGCGGCGCTGGTCGAGCACCGTGAAGTCGATGCAATCAGTTTTACCGGTTCCGTTGAAACGGGGCGGGGCATCCAGGCTGCGGCAGCCAAACAACTCAAGCGGGTATCGCTGGAACTGGGCGGCAAAAGCCCGCAGATCGTCTTTGCCGATGCCGATCTCGATGCGGCTGCCAACGCGGCAGCCTGGGCGGTATGGGGGCACTCAGGCCAAATCTGCACGGCCGGTTCGCGCGTTCTGGTGAACCGCGCGATCCATGATGAATTTGTCGCGCGCATGGTGGACGCTTCCCGCGCACTGACAATTGGCTCCTGCTTCGATGCCGAAACCTGCATCGGCCCGGTGATCTCCCAAAAGCAACTGGATCAGGTGACCCGCTACGTCGAACTGGGCAAGGCCGAAGGCGCACATCTGGCGCTGGGCGGCGCCCGTCACGGGGAGAAAGGGTTTTTCTTTGAGCCCACCATTTTTACCGCCGTCAGCAACCGCATGAAAATCGCCCAGGAGGAAATCTTCGGGCCGGTGATGGCGGTCATTCCGTTTGACACGGATGAGGAAGCCTATGCCATCGCGAATGACACGACCTTTGGCCTGGCGGCAGGCGTCTGGACCCGCGACCTCGGACGCGCGCATCGCGCATCGCAACGACTCAAGGTGGGCACGGTCTGGATCAACACTTATCAGCTGAACGAGACCTCGGTTCCGTATGGCGGTGTGAAGCAGTCGGGATTTGGCCGCAGCCTGGGCGCCGTGTCGATCGAAGAGTTCACCCAGGTCAAGAGCGTCTGGATCAACGCCGCCTGAGGGACGGGGCGACTTGCCCGACGCAGGCCATATCCGCAATAAGGAGACAGAGACAATGGATGAAAAAAGCAAACGACTTCTGGCGCGCCGCGGAGGCGCGGGCCGTCGACTGCTGTTGGCGATGGGCTTGTTCATGGCGATAGGCATACCGGCGGCGCCTTGCCACGCCACCGATGTGGGCAAGGCACTCGCGAAGCCGGGCAATGCCGATGCCGATTGGCCCAGTTACGGACGCACCAGTGACGAGCAACGTTTCTCGCCCCTTGCCAAAATCAATGAAAAAAACGCGGCCCGGCTTGGCCTGGCGTGGGAAGCGAGCCTTGAAAGTCCCAGGTTCGGTATCGAAGCCTCGCCGATCGTCGTCGACGGGGTGATGTATGTCAGCTCAAGCTGGGGCCGGGTGTTTGCGTTTGATGCGCGCACCGGCAAAAGCCTGTGGGCGTTCGACCCCAAGGTGCCAGGCAGCTGGTTGCGCAACGGCTGCTGCAAGCCGGTCAATCGCGGCGTGGCCTTCTGGAACGGCAAGATCTATGTGGGCGCATTTGACGGGCGCCTGATTGCGCTCGACAGCCGGACCGGCGCGATGATATGGGAGGCCAACACAACGGGCGGAAAGCCCTACTATACGATCACCGGCGCGCCGCGCGTCGTCAAGGGCAAGGTGATTATCGGCAATGGTGGCGCCGATTTCGCCACGCGCGGATTTTTTTCCGCGTATGACGCTGAAACGGGCAAGCTGGATTGGCGCTTTTACGTCGTCCCGGATGACCCGAAAAAAGGATTTGAACACCCTGAGCTGGAAATGGCCGCCAAGACCTGGGGCGCGGACCATGACTGGTCGCTCGGCGGCGGCGGCAATCCATGGGACTCGTTTGCCTATGATCCGGACCTCAACCTGCTCTATGTGGGCACGGGCAACGCCGGTCCGTTTGGTGTGTTCCGTCCCTCGGGCGGCGATGGCTTGTTCCTGTCTTCGATGCTCGCGATCAATCCGGATAACGGCCGGCTGGTGTGGCACTATCAGACGACCCCAGGGGACAGCTGGGACTTTACCGCGACCCAGCACATGATCCTCGCCGATATCAAGATTGGCGAACAAACGCGAAAAGTGCTGATGCAGGCGCCCAAGAATGGTTTTTTCTACGTGCTGGACCGGGCGACGGGAAAACTGCTGTCTGCCAAGAATTTTGTGCATGTCAACTGGGCCAACGGCGTGGACCTGGAAACGGGGCGGCCCAATATCACCGATGTCGGCGACTACAGTCACGGCCCGAAATTGATGTTTCCTTCTCCGTTCGGCGGCCACAACTGGCATCCGATGGCGTTCAATCCGAAAACCGGCCTGGTCTATATCCCGGCCCGCGATCTTGGCTGGATCTGGGGCGCTGATCGACCGACATTTTTCACCACCGGCTATGATCTGGCCAGGCTAAACAAGGATGATGTCGCCAAGGACATGCGCGGCATGCTGATCGCATGGGATCCCGTGGCGCAAAAGCCCGCATGGAGCATTCAGCAAAAGACGCAGATCAATGGTGGCGTCCTGACCACGGCGGGCAATCTGGTCGTGCAGGGCACCGAGGACGGCCACATCATGGTCTATTCCGCGGACAAGGGAAAACGCCTCAAGGATATTTTTATTGGCACGGGCATTGTGGCGCCGCCGGTAAGCTATATGCTCGATGGCGAACAATATATCGCTCTCGCGGCCGGATGGAACGGCGTCAAGACGGCGCGGCACAAGGCGGGCGCGCCTGCTCCCTACGACAACGCGGGGCGCCTTGTGGTGCTGCGCCTTGGTGGTTCACCGGTTCCTGTCGCGCCACAGGTAAGGGTGCCGGCATTTTATCGGGGTGGGGCGGGTGAGCGGCCGGCCAGCCTGGTCAGCAAGGGGGCGCCGCTTTACCAGAGAAATTGCGCCATGTGCCACGGCGTCGTCGGTGAGGGAGGGGTCTTTCCGGATCTGCGACGCATGAGCAACGCGACCTATCATGCGTTTGACGAGATCGTGCTGGGCGGCGCGCTGGCGCCTCTGGGCATGGCGAGTTTCGCCGATCAGCTCGACAAGCAGCAGGTTGAAGCGATCCGCGCCTATATCGCCGACTGGGCAGAGCGCTCGCGCCACGGGGACGAAAACCCCAGTCCGACTGGCGCTTCGTCCATCACTGAAAAGTCCCGCGGGTTCTGAAATCCGCAGGCGCAAACGGACTATGGCACACTCCTGACAGAAACTGACAAGCACCACGAGTAGACTGAAGTTCCTTTTTTTGCATTGGAACTCAGCATGAAATTCGCATCGATTCGTCTTGTCACCGAGCAGTTTGAAGCTCTTCTCGCCTTCTACAGGAACCTGTCCGAAATTGAACCCGTCCGGCTTGCCGACGGCTTTGCTGAAGTGCGCTTTGAGGGCGTCGTGCTGGCTATCTCTGCCCAGCAACTGGTGGCGCGGTTTAATGCCGGGGCAGCTATTGCTGCCGCCAACCGGTCGGCTATCCTGGAGTTCCAGGTGGCAGACGTGGAGTCTGTCCGCAGCCGTTTGGTTCAGGAGAATGTTGAAATCGTGATGTCCCCCACGCGCATGCCGTGGGGGAATCTGTCGCTTTTGGTTCGAGACCCGGATGGGAACCTGGTCAACATCTATTCGAAGCCTGAAGACTGAGACGCCTCAGCCGATGAACGAATCGAACTGCAGGTCGAACTCCTGCAAGGCCTTCTGCGCGTTCTGCATCTTCTTGCGGAACTCGGGGCCGCGTTGCAGCGCCAGGCCGACGGCCAGCACGTCGATCACCACCAGATAGGCCAGGCGCGCCGAGATCGGCGTGTACGGGTCGATGTTGAAGATCAGGTCGATCGGGATCAGCACCGTGGCCATATCCGCCAGCGGTGTGCCGGACGGCGCCAGCACGATGACGTCGGCGCCGCCGCGGCGCGCCAGTTTGATCGAGCGCACCAGCGACGGGCTGTTGCCGCGCTGGGAAATCGCCACCACCGCGTCGCCGGTGCGCAGCAGGGCGGCGGCGATACTGTGGATGTGCGGGTCGGCGTAGGCCACCGTCGGCACGCCGGAACGGAAGAACTTGTGCTGCGCGTCCGCCGCCACGATGCCGGACGTGCCCTGGCCATAGAACTCGATCTTGTTGGCCTTGGACAGGATGTCCAGCGCCTTCTGGATCGCTTCCGGGTCGAGGTTGTTGCGCAGGTCGAGCAGCGTGTTGATCGAGCGGCTGCAGATCTTGTTGACCAGGTCCGCGGCCAGATCGTCCTGGGTCGGCTGCTCGTTCAGGCCGGGCAGGGCCAGCGCCAGGCCTTGCGCCAGCTTGAGCTTGAACTCGTGCCAGCCGTCGTAGCCCAGCGTGCGGCAAAAGCGCACCACGGTCGGCTCGGACACCTGCGCGCTCTTGGCGAGCGCGGTGATGTTCTGGCTGACCGTCTGGCCCGGATGATCGAGGACCGCCAGCGCGACCTTGCGCTCCGATTTGGAGAGCGAGTCCAGCTGGGTACGAATGGAATCTAAAAGCATTTAATCCTCAGGAAGTGCTTCTTCACGCCACTGCAGGCCATCGCGGCCGATCAGCGCCGATGCCGCGGCAGGACCCCAGGTGCCCGAAGCGTACGGAATCGGGAAGCTGTCGTCGGACTCCCAGTTGTTCAGGATAGGCTCGACCCATTCCCACGCCGCTTCCAGCTCGTCGCCGCGCATGAACAGCGTCAGCTGGCCGCGCAGCACGTCGAGCAGCAGGCGCTCGTAGGCGTCCATGCGCGGCGATTTGAACGATTCGCGGAAGTCCAGCTCCAACTCGGCTTGTTTCAAACGCATGCCGTCGCCCGGCGTCTTCGCCATCAGATTCATGCGCAGTCCTTCGTCCGGCTGCAGGCGGATGACCAGCGAATTAGGCTGGAAGCTGTTGGTCGGCTGGGCGAAGATCGAGTGCGGGATCTGCTTGAAGCGCACGACGATTTCAGCTAGGCCGTCGGCCATGCGCTTGCCGGTGCGCAGGTAGAACGGCACGCCGGCCCAACGCCAGGTGTCGATCTCCGCCTTCATCGCGACGAAGGTCTCGGTGCGCGAGTGTTCCGGCGCATCCGGCTCGTCGCGGTAGCTCGGCACGGCCTTGCCGTCGACGTGGCCGGCGCGGTACTGGCCGCGCACGATGTTCTGCGCCAGCGTGGTCGGCGTGAATTTTTTCAGCGAGCGCAGGACCTGCAGCTTGGCGTCGCGCACGGCGTCCGGCGCGATCGAGGTCGGCGGCTCCATGGCGACGATACACAGCAGCTGCAGCAGGTGGTTCTGCAGCATGTCGCGCAGCGCGCCGGAGGTGTCGTAGTAGCCCATGCGGTTGCCGACGCCGAGCTTTTCGGCGATGGTGATCTGCACGTCGGAGATCCACTCGCGGCGCCACAGCGGCTCGAACAGGATGTTACCGAAGCGCAGGGCCAGCAGGTTCTGCACGGTCTCCTTGCCGAGATAGTGGTCGATACGGTAGATCTGCGATTCTTCGAAGACCTTGCCCACTTCGGCGTTGATCTGCTTGGCCGAGGCCAGGTCGCGGCCCAGCGGTTTTTCCAGCACCACGCGCGAATTGGCGGTCACCAGGCCGTTCGATTTCAGGTTCTCGCAGATCTGCGAGAAGATCGCCGGCGGCGTCGCCAGGTAGTAGACCTTGGTGATGGCCTCGTCCTGGCGCAGCGCCTCGACCAGCGTCTTGTAGCTGGCGGCGTCGGTGGCGTTCAGCGACACGTACACGATGCGGGCGGTGAACTTGGTCCACGCGGCCGGCGTCACGGCCGGCGACTTGATGTGCGGCTTGGACGTGGTCTCGACGGTGTGCAGGAAGTCCTGCTGGCTGGCGTCCGCGCGGCCGACGCAGATGATGCGGGCGGTGGCGGGCAAGTCGTTGGCGACGTCGCGGGCGTACATCGCGGGCAGCAATTTGCGCATCGCCAGATCGCCGCTGCCGCCAAACAGAACCAGGTCAAAATCGGTAAGAGCCATAATTATTCGCAGTAAGTAGGGTGCTGAAAAGGGGGACTACTAATCTTAAGTGTAAATTTACTACACGAATTTACGTTTTGCAAGAAAATTTACTACAAATGCCCGGAGTGCGACATCCAGTTTATTCGATATACGCAGGTTCCGCGCGGCCGGCCACGTCCATGCGGATGGCCAGCAGCTTGCCGCTCAGCGGATACTGCGCCAGTTCCGGCGCCGGACGCGCGCCCGCGCTGGTGACGTACAGGGTGCGCAGGTCGGCGCCGCCGAACGCCATCATGGTCGGGCAGCGCACCGGCAACTTGATCTCGCCGATCAATTCACCGGCCGGCGACAGCTTGACCAGGCGCGCGCCTTCGAACATCGCCACCCAGTAGTTGCCTTCGCTGTCGACGGCGGCGCCGTCAGGACGGCCGCCGTAGTTGTTCTCCTTGTCCATCGAGAACTGCATCAGCAGGCGCTGGTTGTCGACCGTGCCGCGCGCGACGTCGAAATCGAAACGGCTGACGCGGTGCGCGCTGGTGTCGGCGTGGTACATGGCCTTGTAGTCCGGGCTGAAACCGAGGCCGTTCGAGTTGGTCATGCCGCCCGACCAAGCCTTGCGGATTTCGCCTTTCTCCAGCACGAACATCTCGGCGGCCGGCTTGTCGCGCGGCTCGTAGATGGTGCCGACCCAGAAACGGCCGGCGCCGTCGACGTGGCCGTCGTTGAAGCGGGTGATGGCGGTGTCGTAGGGCGCGGCGGCGATGTCGGTCAGGCGCACTTCATCGCTGCCCGTGTCCAGGTGCGCGAAGCCGCTGCGCATGGCGACGATCAGGCCGCCCTTGTCGCTGATGGCCAGCGTGGCCGGCTCGCTGGCCAGCTTCCACGAACGGTGCGCGCCGCTGGATGGATCGAGGCGGTGCACGGTGAAGGCGGGAATGTCGACCCAGTACAGCACCTGTTCTTCCGGATGCCACAGCGGGCATTCGCCGGTTTGCATGACTGCGTCGAAGGCGACTTCTATATGTGGAGTATTCATCGTGGTCACAGGTGTTGTGCTGCCTTGGCCATGATGATCAGGCCATTGGTGGAGCTGTCGTGGCGCTCGGGCTTGGCGTCGCCGGTCAGTTCCGCATGGATGTTCTTGGCCAGTACCTTGCCCAGCTCCACGCCCCACTGGTCGAAGCTGTTGACGTCCCAGATCACGCCCTGCACGAAGGTCTTGTGCTCGTACAGCGCGATCAGCGCGCCCAGCGCCGACGGCGTCAGCTGGTCCATCAGGATGGTGTTCGACGGACGGTTGCCGGGGAAAGTCTTGTGCGGCACCAGCGCTTCGATTTCCTCGGCGCCCAGGTTTTGCGCTTTCAGGTCGGCGCGCACTTCGTCGGCGGTCTTGCCGGTCATGAAGGCTTCCGATTGCGCGAAGCAGTTGGCCAGCAGCGAATCGTGGTGGCCCGCCAGGTCGTGCGTGGCGCGCAGCGCGGCGATGAAGTCGATCGGCACGATGTCCGTACCCTGGTGCAGCAGCTGGAAGTAGGCGTGTTGCGCGTTGGTGCCGCATTCGCCCCACACCACCGGGCAGGTCGGCGTGGCGACTTCGCCGCCGCCGCGGGTGACGCGCTTGCCGTTGCTCTCCATGTCGAGCTGCTGCAGGTAGGCCGGGAAGCGGTTCAGGTCCTGGTGGTAGGGCGCGATCGACAGCGAGCCGGCGCCGAGGAACTGGCGGTTCCAGAAGCCGATCATCGCCAGCAGCACCGGCATGTTCTGCTCCAGCGGCGCCTCGCGGAAGTGTTCGTCCATCGCGTGCGCCCCGGCGAGGAAGTCGCTGAAGTAGCCGAAGCCCACCGCCAGCGCCACCGCCAGGCCGATCGCTGACCATACCGAATATCGGCCGCCGACCCAGTCCCAGAACGGGAACATATTAGCCGGATCGATGCCGAAGGCCTTCACCGCCTCGGTGTTGGTGGAGACGGCGACGAAGTGGCGCGCCAGGTCCTCTTCCTTAGCCGTCTGCAGGAACCAGTTGCGGGCGGTGCCGGCGTTGAGCATGGTCTCGGCCGTGACGAAGGTCTTGGAGGCGATGATGAACAGCGTGGTCTCGGGGTTGACCTGCGCCAGCGCGGCGTCCATGTCATGGCCGTCGACGTTGGAGACGAAGTGCATCTTCAGGCGCGGATGTGCGTACGAGCGCAACGCCAGCACGGCCATCTTCGGCCCGAGGTCGGAACCGCCGATGCCGACGTTGACGACGTCGGTGATCGGCTTGCCGCTATAACCCAGCCAGGCGCCGCTGCGCACGCGGTCGGTGAAATCCTTGATCTGGTCCAGCACCGCGTGCACGTCGTGGGCGATGTCCTGGCCGTCCACCGTCAAGGCTTTGCCGCGCGGCATACGCAACGCCGTGTGCAGCACTGCGCGATGTTCGGTAAGATTGATCTTCTCGCCACTCAGCATGGCGTCGCGCTGGCGCTCCACGCCGCGTTCGCGGGCCAGGTCCAGCAGCAGGCCGACGGTGTTCGCGTCCAGGCGGTTCTTCGAATAATCGAGGAACAGGCCGGCCGCGTCGACCGTCAGTTTAGGGAAGCGCTGGGCGTCGGCGGCAAACAACTGGCGCAATTGCCAGTCTTTGGCGTCGGCGGCATGGGATTCGAGGGCGAGGAAGCTGGCGGTGGAGGTCAGTGCAGGCTGGCGCATAATGATGTGGGCGTCGTTAGTCTGAGGGAGGGATGCGTGAATGATACAGGAAAAAACGGTAAATTCACTACGGTTACGTCAAAACGGTAGGATTTTTGCATTGTTACCGCTCCCATGCCGGGCAAGACCGGCCGGCACGCCTTCGAGTACATGATGCCCGCGTGATCGACTTTGGCCATCGTCCGATAAGAAAAGTCGGATGAAATCGAATTTTTGTAGTAAAATTTCACGGAATTCATTGATAAGGAACGTTCATGGCCCTGCATCCAGTCCTGGAAACCGTCACCGCTCGCATTATCCAGCGCAGCAAACCATCGCGCGGCGCGTATCTGGCCCATCTTGAAGCGGCACGCGTCAAGGGCGTACAGCGCGGCGCTTTGGCCTGTACCAACCTGGCGCACGGCTTTGCCGCCTTCCCCGCCAACGACAAGCTGTCGCTGAAGGAACTCAAGAAGCCGTCGGTGGCGATCGTCTCGGCCTATAACGACATGCTGTCGGCGCACCAGCCGTTCGAAGGCTTCCCTGCGCTGATCAAGGACGCCGTGCGCGAAGTCGGCGCCGTGGCCCAATTCGCCGGCGGCACGCCCGCCATGTGCGACGGCGTCACGCAGGGCCAGCCGGGCATGGAGCTGTCGCTGTTCTCGCGCGACGCGATCGCCATGGCCACCGCCGTGGCGCTGTCGCACAATATGTTCGACTCCGCCGTCTACCTGGGCGTGTGCGACAAGATTGTACCGGGCCTGCTGATCGGCGCGCTGCACTTCGGCCACCTGCCCGCGGTGTTCGTGCCGGCCGGCCCGATGACCACCGGCCTGTCCAATTCCGAGAAAGCCAGGATCCGCCAGCTGTACGCGCAAGGTAAAGTCGGCCGCGCCGAACTGCTGGAAGGCGAATCGCAGTCCTACCACAGCGCCGGCACCTGCACCTTCTACGGCACCGCCAACAGCAACCAGATGCTGATGGAAGTCATGGGCCTGCACCTGCCGGGCGCCGCCTTCATCACTCCGAACACGCCGCTGCGCGACGAACTGACCAAGGCCGCCGCCAAGCGCGCCGCCGTCATCACCGCGCAATCGAACGAATACCTGCCGGTCGGCCACGTGGTCGATGAGAAGTCCATCGTCAACGCCGTCGTCGCGCTGCTGACCACCGGCGGCTCGACCAACCACACGCTGCACCTGGTGGCCATCGCCAAGGCGGCCGGTATCGTCATCGACTGGAACGACTTCGACGAGCTGTCGAAAGTGGTGCCGCTGCTGACCCGTATCTACCCGAACGGCAACGCCGACGTGAACCACTTCCACGCCGCCGGCGGCACCGGCTTCGTCATCCGCGAACTGCTGGACGGCGGCCTGCTGCACGACGACGTCACCACCATCCTGGGCAAGGGCCTGCGCGCGCACTGCGCCGAGCCGTTCCTGGGCGAGGGTGGCAAGGGCGTGGTGTGGAAGGACTCCCCGACCGAGTCGGGCGACGAAGCGGTGCTGCGCAAGATCACCGCGCCGTTCTCGCCGGACGGCGGCACCGTGCTGGTACAGGGTAACCTGGGCCGCGCCGTGATGAAGGTATCGGCCGTCAAGCCGGAACACCAGACGGTGGAAGCGCCGGCGCTGGTGTTCAACTCGCAGGAAGACTTCATGGACGCCTACAAGGCCGGCACGCTGGACCGCGACTTCGTCGCCGTGCTGCGCTTCCAGGGCCCGCGCGCCAACGGCATGCCGGAACTGCACGCGTTGACCCCGGCGCTGGCCAACCTGCAGGACGCCGGCCGCCACGTGGCGCTGGTGACCGACGGCCGCATGTCCGGCGCGTCCGGCAAGGTGCCGGCGGCGATCCACGTATCGCCGGAGATCCTGGCCGGCGGTCCGCTCGGCCTGGTGCGCGACGGCGACATCATCCGCGTCTGCGCCAAGACCGGCACGCTCGAAGCGCTGGTCGAATCGAGCGTATGGCATTCGCGCTCGCTGGCCACGGCCGACCTGACGCCGAACGGCGTGGGCATGGGTCGTGAACTGTTCGCCATGTTCCGCAACAGCGTATGCGAAGCGGAGAAGGGCGCCACCACCTTTGGGCTGCCGTCGCCGATTCCCACCACGGTAGGCCTGCATGACAAAGACCCGGTCGGCAATACCGTGCCAGGTTCCGATGAAGATTACTCGATGAAGAAAGAAGCGTAAATTATGACCATGACTCTGCTCGACATTATGCGTACTTCGGCCGTGATCCCCGTGATCGCGATTGACGAACCTGAACATGCAGTACCGCTGGCGAAGGCGCTGGTGGCCGGCGGCATCCGCGTGCTGGAAGTGACGCTGCGCACCAAGCACGGCCTGGGCGCGATCAAGGCCATGTCGGCCGTCGAAGGCGCGATCGTCGGCGTCGGCACGCTGACGCAGCCGGAGGAATTTGCCGCCGCGCGCGATGCGGGCGCGGTGTTCGGCGTCTCGCCAGGCTTGACGGCGGCGCTGATCGCCGCCGCCAAGAGCAGCGGCCTGCCGCTGCTGCCGGGTGTGATGACGCCGTCGGAAGTGATGGCCGCGCGCGAGCAGGGCTTCCGCCAACTGAAGCTGTTCCCGGCGGTGCCGGCGGGCGGTATCGGCATGCTGAACGCGATCTACGGTCCGCTGCCGGACGTGACGTTCTGCCCGACCGGCGGCATCTCGCAAGAGACCGCGTCGCAGTTCCTGTCGCTGAAAAACGTCGCCTGCGTGGGCGGCTCGTGGCTGACGCCGAAGGATGCTATCGCTGCTGGCGATTGGGAGCGCATTACGGACCTGGCCAAGGCGGCCAGCGGCTTGCGCTGATAGGACCAGGCCTGAAGTAAAACGGCGTTAGCTGAACAAAACCCCAAAAGTTGGATTCCAACTTTTGGGGTTTTTTTATGGCCGTTCTGCTTCTGGTTAGGTATCTAAACTAAAGGGGATTAAGTATGGCCAAAGCTGGAACAAGGGTTTCACCATAAAACGAGGTTTATCACTAGACCCTGCCCTTTTGATACGGATCAGTCCGGTCAAGAGGTAGACGCTGACGCTACAGGGCAGTATGCTGAGCAAGTTGATAACTTCCTACGGCGAGGTTGTATGTTGAAAGCCAGTTTGGCTGGCGTGTTACTCATCGGGCTATCGAATCTGACCGTGACGGCCATCGCCCAGGGCGTCGCTTCGGAAGCCCAAAGATGGGCAGCTCGGACGGATGCCGAAAAGGCAGGCTACATTGATGCCTTATGCGACACATACCCTGACTTTCCAAACACCACGGAGGGCGATCTGTTCTGTAAACCCTTCGATGGCAAGGGTAAGCAGGTGGCGCGCTTTTGTAGCGCTCGTTGGTCCTTCACGAAGCCGCACGTTGCAGACCCCGCGCCTGGAATCCGTATCTTTAACCAGTTCTACGCGGACAAGAACCATTCGGACCTGCCTGCATGGGCTGTGGTTGCTGCTTACAACGATAAAGCATGTGGTGAAAGTAAGGTGCTTCCACGGCTGGCTGCGATGCAGGCGAAGCTACTATGCTTACGACAAGCATCAGGCATGGCGGTTGACCGTTATCCAACTACTGCCATTGATGCCCAGAACGCCGTCTGTCGTGCGATGAAGTAGCCCCTTCAAAAAAGCACGATGCCTCCTTTCCGATGTCTTCTGGGCAGCGACGACAGCAGCAGTGTAAAGGCATCGCAGCGTGTGCTGCCAAGCGCGGCGAAGGTGCATCATTCGGCGTGGAATGACGGTGATATGCTGGCATAACCAAGTCAAGGCCACAATGGGACGAAAATGAAATTACTGGACGATATAGTCGAACTGCTGATGAACGAAAGTGGGTCGCTGAACGAAGCACTTTTGAAAACTAAGGTGCTGCTGCGAGCAATCGGGCAGAATGAATTGGTTGGCTGGGTGAACGATGAGTTAATTGGGTACCGTGACATAAGCAGCGTCCCGCCGTATCGAAAATTGCATGCTCGTGTTCTTGGGAATATCTCGAACGGATGGCACACTGTCGCGCAGTCGCAGCTGGTGCCATTAACGAATTTACCTGAAGAGTTTCGTGAGTATTGGGAAGCGCAGGAGATGACGGAGGCGCTTGGCGTGCTGGAGAAGATGGTTAGCGGTGATGATGGCGATAAACACCTCAGTAGGGCAATGCCTCCAGAACTTCTCTCTATGCTTGGTGGGCTGTTGAGCAGTGGATTTCATTTTGAAAAAATATGGTCACAAGTAGAACTGCCACAGATCAGGCAACTTCTCATTGAGGTTCGCTCGCGTTTATTAGATTTCATTCTTGAACTGCGAGAAAAAATTGGAGATTCCATGTCCGACAATGATGCAAAATCTGCTGCTGCTTTGATCGATGTCCAAAGTATGTTTGCCGGAGCAGTGATCGGAGACAACGCTACATTCCAAATAGGCGGCAGCCAGAATCAACAGCGGGTCAGCAACCGGAACGTGAAAGGCGATGGAAACGCACTTGCGACGGAGCTCCGCAGCCGCGGTGTTGCGGAGGACGACATAGTCGTGCTGAATGAAGCAATTCGCACTGACCCGGCGACGACTGCGGATGGACAATTTGGCCCCGCCGTCAAGAGCTGGATAAAACGCATGATGGGCAAGGCCATTGATGCGTCTTGGAACATTGAATTGGGTGTAGCCGGCGGCCTGCTGACGTCAGCGCTGCAACGATACTACGGCATCTAACTTTGTCAAACTTTCCGCTGAATTCAGCGTGCCGGAGCACTCCTTTTCTTTGCCCGCCTAGCATTGAGCGGACGATTTGATTGAAGCAAGAAGCAGGTAAACGATTTATGTCAATTTGCAGCGACTGTGCCACTAATGTTCACCTGAAACAGCGAATTGTCCAAGGGGGGACATCGCAGCCGTGTGCTGTATGCGGGCAAGATAAGTCGCACGTTTTTGACGTCAACCGCCTTGCGGATGTGTTGGCAACGATTATCCGACAGAATTTTGGGACGGGTGAAACGCGATTCGTACCGAGCGAAGATGATCGTGACTACCACGAGCCATGTGGTGATCCGCTGGATACCATTGTCTCCGAAATGCTTGGGCAAGATTTGGACTTCTTAGACGAGCTTGTCACTGCTATTGTGGAAAGTGAAGACTGCTGGCCGCAAGACGGAGACGAATGTTTTTTCGGTAACGATGCGCTGTACTCTCGCGTACGTGAGAAGGTGTCGGTTGAATATTTCGACTACCATTGGAACAATTTGACTGACGAACTGAAGCATAAGCGCAGATTTTTTAGCGAGGCGGTTCTCGGTTTTTTCAAACGTTTATTTACCGATGTCGAAGCGGTAAAAACGTTCGGAACAGATGTTCAATCTGTTGAGAATGTCGTGCGCGAAATGGCGTGCGGCATGGTTATCTATCGGGCGCGAGCCATTGAATCGGATGATGTTAAAAGCGTAGTGTCTGAGCCATACCTGAAGGTCGGGCCTCCCCCGAGGATAAGGGCGCGAGCTGGACGTATGAGCCCGGAAGGTGTTGTGGTTTTGTACTGTGCGATGAAGCCTGAAACTGCTATCGCCGAGCTACGGCCAGCAATAGGTGAGACTGTGGCGGTTATAGAAATGGGTTTTACTCGCTCACTTCGTTTGCTGGATTTTGAACGGCTGGAACGTTCGTTCGACGACAATTGGAATTTGCTCCAGCCGGACTTCCGCACAGCGCGGGAGACACGGCAGTTTTTACGAAAACTGCATAAACTGATTACAAAACCAGTCACACCTGGCAATGAGGCTGACTACCTTATCACACAAACAATGGCCGAGTACCTTGCGCACGTGCATAGTCCGCAGCTCGACGGAATCATGTTCAAGTCAGCGCAGGACGCAGGAGGCGTCAATGTGGTGCTGTTCCCTGTTAGGGATTTGTTGGATGATGCCAAGGATGTCTTTCCGGTCGAGTACACACCTGGCAGCTTATCGTTTCATCGGGTCGATGGCGTTCAGTACAGTCCTAGTCTGCTCATGGTGATCCCCTCCACGAGTGATGGCTACAGCCTTCAGAGTGAGCAAGATTTGAGAGATGCTGACGATGCCTACAATGCTGAACACGATCTGTGATTTGTCAACGAACTTGCAAAGTCCCTGGCAAGTTGGGACGCGTGGTCGCTCAGTGTGCTGATACGATTTTCCTGAGTGTTCCTGCTGCACGGATAGCGAGGCGGTGCCCGCAGAAACGGAACGATCCCCAAGTGTCGGCGTCTCGCTCACGCTTCTTGGTTGTCCAAGATGTGATTAGTGTTGCTGTAACCACTGCAGCGGCGGCAATGATTGCCGTGGCGACCGGGATAAGGGAGGGGAGCAGTGCTTTCAGTTCTTCCACGGAGTGATCCTCTCTAAGCTTGCGTCAATGTGGAAAACGGAGTAGCGATGCTACCCCGTTTGTTGATACTGCGAGAGCTTCACCATTTTAGTTGGCCAAACATCCCCTTGAAATCGTTGTGCCAGTAGGTGCTTTCATTTTTCAGGAAATTATAAACAGTCCCTCTGTTTTCAACTAAATTGTCTTTACTGTCAATGCGCTCACTCTGGCTCACGAATCCAACACCCACTACGTGGGGCCGGTCTGCGCTGTTTAGGAATTTCGAAACGTCACGTGCAAGTTGTGTGGGACCTTGGTTCGGGTCTGCATCCTGTTGTGCAGTTCGCAGCAGTCCATCGGAATCGATTCCTTGAAAGCCGACGAAGAACTGAGCTGCTCGCGTTCCGGTTACTTGAGTTCGAGCTGAGTCACTAAGCGTTCCAAAGACCGATTTCAGGAAGCTGTCATCTTGGCGGCTTTGCATCACGAAGATGACAACTCCCCCTCGTGCACCTCCAACTATTATAGATTCACGGTTATTTGTTGCGGTGATCTGGTCTACGAACATCCTTGTGTTCGCATTGCGATGAAACGAATTAACATCGATGAGCTGCGCGGGAGCGAATTCAGTGATGCGTATACCAGCCTCGTCATTCAGCGACAGGCTTTGAGCTGCCAGTATCTGATCTTTTACCCGTGTTGCCAAATCTCTTCTGGCCTTAATGGCGGTGGGCAGCCTTCCAGGAATCGTCATCACCACCGCCAATCCGGTGTTCAAATTTTCAGCGATCTCCTTTAGATGAGGAGCTAGGTAATTGTGGAATTCCAGCGCTTCGTGATTGTGGATTTTTCGTCCCTTATCGTTCGATATGGACTTACATTCCACCTCTAATCCGTTGCTACCGATGCCGTCAACCAGAAGGTCAAATGTTCCTATGCCCTCCGTTTCAGGCCAGCGGATTTTGTATCCCCGTCGTGTAAAATGAGTTGCCGCCAACATTTCCAGTTGCATAGCGCGCATATCGTAGGGATTTTTAATCGCACCGTGAATTCGCCGAATGAGGGCGTTTTTCTGCTGCTCTGTCGATGTTTCCAATATCGATAACACTTGCGTGGCGAAGCCAATTGCAGGGTAGATCGAGCGGTTGCCAATCTGAGTATCTGGTATGCGTCCGTATTGTGCGACCAGCTCGCTGCAATAAGCGAACGCAAACGCGACAGAACTTTCGCTCAGTAAGTACTGTTCAAGAAATGGATTGTCCCTAATCCGCTGCCGCACAATTTTTACGCGCTTCAGCCAGTGCGACTCGTTCACTATTGCCCGAAAGCGTGCAAAAGTGTTTGGGATTTCTTCAATTCGGATGTCGATTTGCAGCACAATTATTTTCCGTGTTTCTTAAAGTGTTAGACGCTGCTTTGCAGTCCTACCACTATCGGGCGCGGTTGCCGTGACGGGTAGTGGTGAGTTCGCTCGAAGTGTATCAGGTGCAAACCAACGCGGACATAGGGGATTACTTGAAGGACGCCCCGTCGCGGGGCGTCCTTAAGACCATCAGGACGGATGCTGTTGCATCCAGGGGCTAGGCGCTACGACTCCTAGAAAGTCGGTTCAGAGACGTCTGCGCTCGTTTTTCCGAAGCTGAATTCACAGTTCAGGCGCACGAAATTATCGAGAATATTTTCATCGACGATTTCGCCGAGCGCAGCACCTGATGACCCGCCGGCCGCACCACCAACAAGAGCTCCGATGATTGCTCCTGTCAGACTACCAACAACGACACCAGGCGGCCCAGCAAACATTCCGGCTGCAGCCCCAAGCTCCGCACCGCTTGCAGCACCTTCTGCACCACCCAAGGCCCCTGCGATAGCACCAATGGCGCAGACCACTCTTCTCGCATATCTGGGGGACTATAAGGCGTTTCGCGCGAGTTATTTGATTTACTCAGGCGAGCCGGGAGAGCGGGCAGCGCCAACGCCAACTGATCGGAAATTCGCGATTGCGATCGAAGGCCGGCCGGCAAAGGAAATATTCGATTCGATGGCGCCTGACTTCCATCCGACCTGCAGCCAGGAGAAAGGCGACCGGGATCGACGCAAAGGCAATGCGTAATGCACATACAGCCCGCGTGAGCCGGGAAAAGGGTATAGATGTTGGATTGGAGTTAATCTTCGTACTGGTGAAAGCATTGGAGCTGTGAGTTGTTAACTTCCTCACGGATCTTTGCTGAAGGCTTCTACGTCCGATGGCAACTGCACCCAAGAATGCCGGCGGCAATCGTAGACAGAGACTGTCGGCGCCGGGAAAGCCGGATCGGCAAATGCACCAACGGCCACGCTCACGCTGTCGTCCTCGCCGACCTCGGTATGAAACAGGTTGGTGCCACACACGGGACAAAACCGAAAGATGAATTGCGCGCCCTGATCGCCGGTCCGGACATACTCGGTCGCCTTGCCGCTGACCGAGTAGGGCGCCGTAAAACTTGCCAGCGCGGCGAACACGCTGCCCGTCCTGCGCTGGCAGGCGAAGCAGTGGCAAACACCCACTCCGCGCGGTTCACCATTTACTTCGATACTCAGCTGCCCGCATGAGCAGGATGCGATTCTGGAGGACATCAGGCGCTCCCTGGACTTAAAGATTAAACTCTTCTCGCAATACTTTGCGTAGCGTTGCTACGGTGAGGGGTTTGTCGCCTGCTTTGCGATCTTGGGATGATCGCATCGCGTCTCTCAGCGCGCCGTTAATCAGGGTTTGATACCCGGTTCCTTGCGCTTCCGCCTTCGCCCGGAAAAATGCGATCACGTCGTCATCCAGCATGATCGTGATGCGCGTCTTCCGGCTGGCGGCAATCACCGCACCGCGTTTGCCTTTGCTGAAATCATACTCGTTGCGCATGGTATTGCTCCGTGGCGGGGAGTAGAAATTATGCATATCTGATGCATAGGCAGTCAAGCGGGGCCGTCAGCGGTTGGGATTCAGGCAAAACAGACCCGCCTTTATGGCAAGTTCCAATACCGGCGCGGCTTGTTCCTTGTTTTGGAAGTACAGGATATTGGTATCGTCCCAGCCGGCCGCGTAGATGCAGCCCAGTTCCGGCAGGATGATGAATTGCGACGGCACGCCGTAGTCGTTGAAGCGCGACTGGCGCAGGAAACCTTCGCGGTCGGTGTAGCGCTTCAGCACCAGCTTGGCCTTGGCCGGCCAGCGGCCGCGATGGCGCAGCGTATAAACCGGCGTGAGATCGAACAGCGCCGCCCAGTGCTGGGCGAATTTCTGGTTCCGCCGCACGCGTTCTTCGCCTTCGAAGCAATCCAGCAGATGCCACTCGCTCTCGTCATCGATCCAGTGATCGAATACGGAGATCGCCAGGCGCTGCATGCCGCCGGCCGAGTCCAGATCCCTGATTTGCTTCAATTGCGGAAACTGCCGGTGGATTTCGGCAGCGACGTTCGCGTCAACGCGAGACAGCATCTTCATATACATCCTTCATTGGTGACTAGGCCTTCAGCGCCGAAGTATAACCTCAAGCCACCGTGCGGGCGATGTACTCGCGCAGCCATTGATGCGCCGGGTCGCGATGCGAGCGCTCGTGCCACAACATGGCCATCTCATAGCCCGGCACCTCGACCGGCGGCGCCACGCAGCGCAGTGCGGGATGGTCTTGCACCAGCCGCTCCGGCAGCATCGCGACCATATCGGTACTCGCCAGCGCCGATATCACAAACAAAAAGTGCGGCACCGACAATGCCACCCGCCGTGGCGGCAAGCCCGCCGCGGCCAGCGCATGGTCCGTGACGCCGCTGAACCCTCCGCCGTCGGGCGATACGATGACATGCTCCATGGCGCAGAACTGCGCCAGCGTCGGCCGTCGTTTCAGGCGCGGATGGTCGCTGCGTCCCGCCAGCACGTAGCGCTCCCGGAACAGCAGCCGATGGCGCATGCCCGGCGGCGCTTCCTCGCTGGTGTGGAGGGCCAGGTCGATCTCGCCCGATTCCGCCTGCCTGGCGATGCGTGGCGGGATCAGTTCAAGCACCGCCAGCCGCGTTCCCGGAGCCGCCGCGCGCAAGCCCGCCAGCGCCGGCAGCAGGATGGTCGATTCGCCATAGTCGCTGGCGGCCACGCGCCACGTTTGGTTCGCCTCGCGCGGATCGAACGGACTGGCTGGCGACACCGCACGGCCCAGCGCTTCCAGCGCCAGCCGCAAGGGCTCGCGCAATTGTTCGGCGCGCGCGGTGGGCCGCATGCCGCGCGGCCCGGGCAGCAGCAGCGGATCCCCGAAGATGTCGCGCAGCTTCGACAGGTGCACGCTGATGGATGGCTGCGAAAAGTTCAAGCGCTCCGCCGCCCGCGTCACGTTGTGCTCCGAGAGCAGCACGTCCAGCGTCACCAGCAGGTTGAGGTCCAGACGTCTGAGATTATTCACGGCTATACCTGGAATATTAGAAATTCATTTTCAATATACCTCATCTGCTCCTATGTTGGTGTTTTCCAGTCAAGGAGTAGCGTGATGAATGTTCTGATTGTGTATGCCCACCCCGAACCGAAGTCGTTGAACGGCGCGTTGAAGGACTTTGCGGTGCGGCGTCTGGAAGCGGCGGGGCACGCCGTCCAGGTATCCGACCTGTATGCGATGAAATGGAAGGCGCTGGTCGATGCGGGCGATGTCGTCGGCGGCCCGGCCGGCGACCGTTTCGACCCGGTGGCGGATTCCCGGCGCGCCTACGCCAACGATTTACAGAGCGCCGATATCGCCAGCGAGCAGGACAAGCTGCGCTGGGCCGATACCGTCATCTTCCAGTTCCCGATGTGGTGGTTCTCCATGCCGGCCATTATGAAAGGCTGGGTTGAGCGTGTCTATGCCTTCGGCTTCGGCTACGGCGTCGGCGAGCATTCGGATGTGCGCTGGGGAGACCGCTACGGCGAGGGCACGCTGGCCGGCAAGCGCGCCATGCTGGTGGTCACGGCCGGCGGATGGGCGTCGCACTACGGCCCGCGCGGCGTCAACGGTGCTATCGACGACCTGCTGTTCCCCATTCAGCATGGCATCCTGTACTACCCCGGCTTCGATGTCCTGCCGCCGCTGGTGGTCTATCGCGCCGAACGCATGGACGCCGCCAGATTCTCCGCCGTGTGCGGCGAACTCGGAGAGCACCTCGACACGCTTGCGCAAACCGCGCCGATACCGTTCCGCCCTCAGAATGGCGGCGACTACGACATCCCCGCCATGACATTGAAAGCCGATGTGGCGCCAGGGCTGTCGGGCTTTGCCGCGCATCTCGTTGCAGCGGACGCCCTGCCGGCGCCTCGTGTGGGATGACGGTCAGCGGAACGTGGCGAGATATTTCGCCGGCACCGTTATGTCATGCAGTCCGCCGGAGAAGGCCGCGATGATCAGCGTGGCGGCCGTGCAGCCGCCTATCACCAGCAGCACCTTGGCGATACGCAGCGTCGCGGCGCTGAGGCGATCATGCGCAAGCCAGTGCAGCGCCCGCGCCAGATGGACCGTGATCGCCAGCACGGCGAGGAAGTAGTAGGGCATGAAGAAGTAGCGATACGGCAGCACGTGCATGCCCGCGGCGGCGTAGTAGAAGTTCGTATCCAGCCCGAACCGCGTGCGCCCGGCCAGTACCGCGCTCACGTGCACCAGCAGGAAGAACGCCAGGTACAGCCCTGAACCGAGCTGCAACAGGTCCAGTCCTTGATGCCGGTCGCGCCAGCGGCGACGAATGAAGATCAATCCGCTGGCGACCTGGCTGGCGGCGCACAGCAGCAGGATGACTTCGACCACGCGGTTGCGGTACACCGCGCGAAACGCCTCCATGAAGTGGATATGCGCCTTCGGGCCGCCGATCGCCAGCAGGTGATTGAGTAGATGCAGCGTCAGGAAGGCGCCTAGCACGCAGGCGCCGATGCGATGGATCTTGTGCGGCACGCGGCTCACTCCGCGCGGTTGCGTACCCGCATGCGCAGGCCGACCGGCGACATGGTGAAGCCCATCAGCTCTTCCGGCTCTTCGCCATCGGCCGTATCGATGGACTCAATGTCGAAGCTGCTGAGCAGCATGGCGCTGGCGAGTTTGATTTCCAGCAGCGCCAGGTAACGGCCGGGGCAGGTGCGCACGCCGGCGCCGAACGGCATCGACACATGTTTGTCCATCGCGTCTTCGCCGCGCTTCAGCCAGCGGTCGGGATCGAACAGGCCGGCCTGCGCGACGTGGCTTTCGCTGACGCTGTCGTTGCGCATCACGCACCACACCAGGCTGCCGGCCGGCACCCGCACATCGCCGACCACGCTGTCGCGTAGCGCTTCGAGCGGAATGAACGGCGCCACCGGCTTGAGGCGCATCGCTTCCTGAGCACAGGCGTCGAGGTAGTCCAGCGCATCCATCTGCTCGACGCTGAAGGCGGCGGCATCGGGCGCCACGCGCATGACTTCTTCCCGGGCCTTTTGCAGCGTGGCCGGATTCCGCTGCAGCAGGTACAGCATCCACGCCAACGTGTTGCTGGTGGTGTCTTCGCCGGCCAGCAGCATGGTGGTGACGTTGCCCGCCACGGCGATGTCGTCGACGCCGCTGCCGCCTTCGTCCGCCGCGCAGATCATCGCTTCGAGCAGGTTGACGGGATGCTGGCGCCGTGCCGGTTCGGCCGCGATGCAGGCGCGTGCGGTGGCGATCAAGTCATCGACTGCCTTGCTCAGCGCGGTCACGCACTGGTCCAGATGGCGGTCGCGCGCCAGCTTGACGTAGCGCCAATACGGGAACAGCGCGATCGAGCGGCGCGCGATCTCCGGCAAGATCACGTCCATGTGGCGCTGGATGACGTCTTCGCCGCCGTCAATGGTATTGACCTCGGTGCCGAAGGCCAGGCCGGCGATCACGTCGACGCTGAAGCGCTTCAGGTCTTCGGCCAGGTCGATGACGGTGCCGTCGCCCGCCGCCTGCCGCCAGCGGCGTTGCAGGCGCAGTCCCACCGATACTAGCGACGGAAAGTAGGCCTTCACCGCGTGCGGCGCCAGCGCGGCCATCACCATGCGCCGCTGGTCGCGCCACGCCGCGCCTTCGGCCATGAACACGCCGGGACGCCCACCGATTTCGTCGGATACCTGGGTGGTGATCGACGGCCGGCGGAAGCCGTCCGGCCGATCGCGCAGCACGGCGTTGACCAGGTCGTGGCCGGCGAGCACCAGGATAGGCGTGCGACCGAATTTGATCCTGAACATGGGGCCATAGCGCTTGCTCCAGGCCTCGACGTCGCGGTGCACGCGCAGCGGGCGGACTTGCGGCAGGTTGCCCGCCAGCGGCCAGGGACGCGGCCCCGGCAGGCTGTCTATGGTGCGCAGATGGTTGGCGGCAGGGGCGGTGATCGTGTTCTCCATGTGGCTTCCTTGTGTGACGATGCCTCACTATGCCTTGCCGCCGGGGGCGCGTATTGAACGTTTGCGACACACCGCCGGCCGCCGCGCTTTAGTATAAACTTTGCAAATGACCGCCACCGAACCCTCCCTGACGCGCCTGATCGTGCCGCCCTTTGCGCTGGCCTCCTGCGTGCGCGCCTACATCACGCGCAGCACGGTGGAGGCGCCGCTGGCCGATGCGGCGGACCGCTTCAATCATTTCCCGGCCACGCCCCATTGTTCCATCACCTGGTTCATCGAAGGCGAGGCCGAGGTGGTCGAGCCGGCGGGCATGCCGCACGAGGAACTGCGCGCCGTCTTTGTCGGCCCGCAGACGCGGCCCATGGCGACCTACAACCCGGGGCCGGTGCGCGTGTTCATGGTGATGTTTTATCCGCAGGCCATGCACGCGCTGAGCGGCATCAACGTGCCGGCGTGGGTCAACCGCTGGGATGCGGTCGAGCGGGTGCTGGGGCCGGAATGGGGCGCGATGTCCGACGCGCTGCTGGCCGCCGCCGACGACCAGGCGCGGCTGGCGGTGCTGGAAGCGTTCCTCGAGCCACGCTGGCAGGCGGCGCGTCCCGGTGGGCCCGGCGCCACGGCGGGCGACTGGGTGCGGCATCTGGCGTGGCAGGTGGCCGATACAGCGCTTGGACGGGGGGTGCGCAGCATCGAGCGCCACATCAAGGCGCGCGCCGGACAGCCGATGCGCAAGCTGCTGCGCCTGCAGCGCGCCGAGCAATCGTTCTTCGACGCGCGCGAGGAATTTATGGCGGGCAAGGTGTTGTGGTCCGACGTGGCCGCGCGCGGCGGCTATTCCGACCAGGCCCACCTGTGCCGCGAGGCGCGCGAAATCACCGGCCACAGCCCGCACGAATTGGCCCGCATCCTGAAGTCCGAAGACGAAAGCTACTGGATCTACCGCATCTGGACGTAAAACCCGGGGTCAGATCTGACATTTGGACACGAGCTCTACCGTAGCACCCGCTACGGTAGAGCTCGTGTCCAAATGTCAGATCTGACCCCGGGTTTAAAGAAGGGTGCCGCCCCAGGTGGCGGGATCGATGTCGGCCGTCGTTTGCGAGAAGGTCCAGATGTGGCCGCCGGGATCGGCCACCGAATACTGCCGCTCGCCGAACGGGTAGTTGGTCGGCGGACTCAGCGAGCGCGCCTTGCTCGCCATGGCGCGCTTGTAGTGCTGGTCGATGTCGCTGACCCGCACCATGATCGAGTGGCAGGGATGGGGACAGGCCGGCGCCGGCTGCGGCCGCTGCGCCACCACCACCGCGCCGGCGCCGCCGGCGATGTTCAATTGGATCCGATGGTCGCCGATGCGCAGCCGCTCGCTGTAGCCGAACGCCTCGCACAGCCATTGCGCCGCCACCGCCACGTCCTGGTAGTGCAGCACCGGGATCACCATCACGTCCTGGATCGAACGGTTGGGCGCCAGTTGCGTCATGCCGCGCCTTCCGCGGCGCGAACGCCATGCATTGCAATACGGTCAGGCGGTAAAACGGTGAGTGTGGCGGCGTTGCGCATGGCTATCCTCCATCGGGACGATTATCGTACGGAGATTTTTTGCTTCCAGTCTTCCCACGCGGTGGTCACCAGGCAGGTAATCAGCAGCGCGCTGTATTCCCAGCCTCCGGTGCCCGGCCCGACCACGAAGAAGCCGTTGTGGCGGTGGAACAGGATGATGCCGGTGGTGTAGATGATAGTCAGCGCGGCGCAGACGGGCAAGGTAAATAATTTCATGGCCAGCAGCAGCGCGCCCAGCGTCTCGGTCACGTTGACCGCGTAGGCCAGGATGGTGCCGCTGCCGCCCGGGAAGCCCTGGTCTTCGAGGATTTGCCCGAGAATGGGACTGCTGCCTTCGTAGAAACGGTAGGCGCCGTGGGTGAAGATCAGTGCGCACAGGACGAGGCGCAACAGGTCGGTGCCGGCCGTCGCGCGAGTAAATATTTTCATAAGGTCTCCAGGAATATTGTTGTTTTTACACTTGGACCGGCATGATCGGCACCGTCTTGTGCAACTGCCTGCGCTGCCGCGTCTGGGCGTCGATAATGCCGCGGATGGCGTCTAGGCGGCGCGGGTCGCGGTACAGCAGGTTGTAGCTTTCGAACGGGATCATCTTGCCGTCCGGCTGGGCGAAATGGATGCACGATTTTTTCAGCGCGCGCACGTCGAGCGAATACGCGTCCATGAACTGCACGATCAGCACCCGGAACACATTGTCGTAGCGGAGTTGCTCGGGCGCGGCGATCAGCGGCAGGCAGCACATCAGTTCGGACAGGCAGTTGGCCTGCGATTCCGGCGAGTGGTTGGTGGAAAACAGCTTGAACACCTGGTCCTTCATGCTGGCCTTGAACTGTTCGTCGCGCTCGAAGACGATGGTGTTGGCGCTGCCTTCGACCAGCGTCTGCGGATCGAGATAGCGGGTCAGCGGCACGGCGCCATCGGCCGTCTTGATCGCGTAGGCCATCGCCAGCGTGTCGGGATTGCACGGCACCGGCACCACGTCCGCGAGCGTGAACAGCGCGCTCTGCTCGGCGATCTTGCGGCGGATTTCGGACACCGTCAGCCGGTGCAGGCGCGGATCGTAGTCCTCGACCCGGCCGGCGTCCTGGATCGGCTGCAGCGTCACGCCGCGCACGCAGGGCTGGCTCAACGCGAACTCGATGATGGCGCCGATTTCATCGTCGTTCAGGCCCTTCTTCAGCGTCACCACCAGCGTGGTCGACAGGCCGGCCGCGTTCAGGTGTTCGAGCGCCTGGCGGCGGATGCGCGTCAGGTCGGCCCCGCGCAGCGTCTTGTGGACTTCGCCGCGCAGCGAGTCGAACTGCAGATAGACTTCGATGCCCGGCGCGTAGCCGGCCAGCCGCTGCGCGAACGCCGGGTCCTGGGCGATGGCGATGCCGTTGGTGTTGACCATCACGTGCTTGATCGGGCGCGCCTTGGCCGCGTCGAGGATGTTCCAGAACTGCGGATGCAGCGTCGGCTCGCCGCCGGACAGCTGCACCACGTCGGCCTCGCCTTCGTTGGCGACCACCGCGTCGAGCATGCGCAGCACCTCGTCCAGCGACTTGTGCGTCTCGCGATGGGTGCCGCTTTCGGCGTAGCACACCGGGCAGTTCAGGTTGCAGTTGTCGGTGATCTCGACCACCGACAGGCAGGAGTGCTGCATGTGGTCCGGGCACAGGCCGCAGTCGTAAGGGCAGCCGTATTCCATGCGCGTGTTGAAGATCTGCGGCATCTCGGGATGCTTGACGAAGACTTCGCGGCACAGCCGGTAGTATTCGACATCGTCGCTGATCAGCACCCGCTCGGTGCCGTGGGCCTGGCACCACTTGTCCATGTAGACGTGATCGTCCTTGAAGATGATCTTCGCTTCCACCGGATGCAGGCAGGTGGAGCAGACCGACGTCGTGGTGTCGTAAAACAGGTAGGGGCGGGTTTTTCTGCTCATGTTATTTCTCGGTTGGCGGCGCCGGCCGGCGCATGGGCATGGGGGCCTAAGAGTTGACGGAGCAGCAGCGGCGTGTAGCACAGCAGCGCCACCAGGCAGACCAGCTGGATGCCGCTCAGCTGCGCGGGATAGAAATACGGCACCGGCTTGAGGCCGTCGACCCACAGCCGCCACAGCAGGTAGCCTGCCAGGTAGAACTTGAACATCAGCCCCGGCCTGGCGCGCCAGCGCTCGCGCGTGGCCAGCAGCGCGCCGCCCCACAGCAGCGCGAAGGCCATGTCATACAGCTGGGTGGGGTGGCGGGCGATGCCGTCGCCGAAATCGACGCCCCACGGCAGCGCCGTCGGCGTGCCGTAGGTGCCGTCGTTGAGCCCGGCCAGGAAGCAGCCGGTGCGGCCGATGATCGTGCCGGCCACCAGCGGCAGCACGAACTGGTCGCCGGTGGACGCACGCGCGCCGGTCAGCTTCTTGGCCAGCTCGACGCCCAGCAGCCCGCCCAGCAGGCCGCCGACGATGGACTGGCCCGACATCCACACGCCGGCGTCGGCCGACAGCGTGCGCCACAGATGGGGGAACTCGATCCAGAACACCAGCTTGTTGCCGATGGCCGCGCCGAGGATGCAGCCGATGACCACCGCGTAGCGGCCCGGCTGCAGCAGGCTGCCGGCGCTTTGCCGGCGGTAGATCTGCACGCCGGCCGCCAGCGCGGCCCATTCAAACAGCAGGTGCAGCAGGTGCGCCGTGGCCGGCGCAAACACCGGCGCGTTCAATCGCCGCGTTCCGGCTGGCCGGGCTGGTCTGATTTGGCCAGTGTGCGGATCAGGCGGAAGCAGCCGTAGGCCAGGCCGAGGCCGATCGCGCCGGGTACGCCCATCATCAGCAGGGCGCCGGCGTCGCGTGCCACCGTGCCGCCGATCACGCCGAAGGCGCCGCAGATGCCGAAGCCGAGCATGAAGACAGAACAGACGGCGATGCTAATCCAGCGCAGAAAAGTAATCATCGGAATGTCAGCAGTAGGTTGTCCGGAAGCCGGTACTATACGATGCCGTGCGGCCGGAATAGTCAACAATTGTCACAGCGGCCCGGTATCAGTCCGGCAGCCGCGCGACAATGCGGTTGCGGCCGGCGCGCTTGGCGTTGTACAGCGCGCGGTCGGCGGCGCCGATCAGCGCTTCGATGTCGACCGCCGCATCGACCTTCTGCGTGGCGATGCCGATGCTGACGGTGATCAGCTTGGCTTCGCTGTTGTTGCGCTCGTGCGGGATCGCCAGCTCCTGCGTGCGGGCGCGGATCGCCTCGGCCATCAGCGTGGCCTGCTCGACGTCGGTCTCGGGCAGTATCATGGCGAATTCCTCGCCGCCGTAGCGCGCCATCAGGTCGCATGGGCGCTTGAGCATGCCGGCCAGCGCGGCGGCCACCTGGATCAGGCACTGGTCGCCTTTCTGGTGGCCGTAGTGGTCGTTGTAGGCCTTGAAGTGGTCGATGTCTATCATCAGCAGCGACAGCGGCGTGCCGCCGCGCTTGGCGCGCCGGTGCTCCTTCTCCATCGCGACGTCGAAGTGGCGGCGGTTGGCGATGCCGGTCAGGCCGTCGGAGAAGGTTTGCGAGCGCAGCACCATGGCCTGCTCGCGCAGCAGCTTCTCGCGGCCGACGGCGATGCTGACGTCGTTGATCTGTATCAGGCAATGGCGCGGCGCGCCTTCCACCGCGATCGGCGTGATCTCCACCGCCTGCTGGACGCGCTCGTTGCGGGCCGCCGCCGCCGGGTTGGCGTACAGCTCGAACGGCGCCTTGTTCAGCGTTTGCGACAGCAGCGACGGGAAGTTGTTGTACAGCGCCTGCTGAATGGCGGCGTCGACGCGGCCGCCGCGCAGGCCGGGGCAGACGCTGAAGAAATCGGCGCCGATCACCTGTTCGTGGCCCAGGCCGGAATGCCTGGCCATCCACGAATTCCACAGCACGATGCGGCGCTCGCCGTCGAGCATGATCACGCCCAGGTTTACCGCGCACAGCACGCTGTGCAGCAGGTTGAGGCGGTGGGGGGCGGACGGCGTATCCATCATGCCTGGCCCATCGCGCGGGCGATGTAGAGGTTGATCTGTTCCTTCAGGTCGTGCAGCGCCGAGATGTCGAGCACGAAGGCGACGTAGCCGTGGATCTGGTGCTTCTCCAGCACGAAATCGATGTGCAGCATCAGCACCACGGTGTCCGGCTGGCTGCCGGAGGCGACCAGGATTTCGTCGCTGGTGCCCACGTGGTAAGCCGGCAGCGAGCCGTGCAGCTCGCGCTGGAAGATGTTGGCCAGCGTGCCGACGCAGGAATTGAGGATGATGTTGCCGATCTCGCACATCGCCTCCTGTTCCATTTCGGTCAGCTCCTTGAGCGGCACCGACTCGCCCACCATCAGGCGCACGATCTCCAGGCTTTTATCCTCGGGGAACATCAGGATCGCCTCGGTCGAGAACGCGCCCTCGTAGTGCTGGCTGACGCCGCAGATGCGCTCGGTCTCGTCGTCCTTGGCGCCCAGCAGGCGCGCCGCCTCGGAGCGGTTGATGAAGCTGATCGACGGCACCGACATGTGCACCGCTTCGTTGACGATGGCGCTCATCGACGCCGCCGCCTGGCCGACGCCGATGTTGAAGATCTCGATCAGCGCATCGTTTTCCAGTTCGGAGAGGTTGAACATGGCTACGCCGCTTCCAGCGTGGAGAGCAGTTGCGCGATGCGCGCCTCGGTGATCGGCTTTTCCATGAAGCCTATGCCCAGCTGGGTCGCGCGGTCGCGGGTGGCGCTCTGCACGTTGGCCGTCAGCAGCGAGATCGGCAGGGCGGGAAATTCCTGGCGCAGCAGTTCGGCGGCGGCGATGCCGCCCATGCCGGGCATGTTGACGTCCATCAGGATCAGGTCGGGATGCGCGGTGCGAGCCTTGAGCAGCGCCTCTTCGCCGGTGCCGGCTTCCTCGACGACCCAATCGGCATGCAAGCCGGTGATGTACTGGCGCGCCATCAGCCGCGAAACGCGGCTGTCATCGACTATCAAGACGGTTTTGGTTTGTGTCATCTGTATCTCCGGCGATCTTTTTTTATGCTCTGCATGGAAACTATTCTCGCATATCCAGGGGAGCAACTGGCGACCATCGTGACACTTGTGCGTGTCTGCGACACCGGGGCGATTTTGATATTGTCTGAGCGCAATTTTCTGGGATGAAAACGGGGATCCGTTAGAATAGCGGTATTGAATTCCCCTCTCTTATAGAAACATCATGACCCAAGACGAACTGAAACAAGCCGTAGCCCGTAGCGCCATCGAATACGTGGTGGAAAACGAGATCATCGGCGTCGGCACCGGCTCCACCGCCAATTTCTTCATCGACGAGCTGGCCAAGATCAAGCACCGCATCAAGGGCGCGGTGGCGTCGTCCGAAGCGACCGCGGCGCGTCTGCGCGGCCACGGCATCGAAGTGTTCGACCTGAACGACGTGCCGGAGATCGCCGTCTACATCGACGGCGCCGACGAAATCACCAACGCCGGCGCGATGATCAAGGGCGGCGGCGCCGCCCTGACGCGCGAGAAGATCGTTGCCTCGGTGTCGAAACAGTTCGTCTGCATCGCCGATGGTTCCAAGCTGGTCGAGGTGATGGGCAAGTTCCCGCTGCCGGTGGAAGTGCTGCCGATGGCGCGCGCCTCGGTCACCCGCGCGCTGGCCAAGCTCGGCGGTACGCCGAAGCTGCGCCTGAAGCCGGGCACCGAGGAAGCTTTCATCACCGACAACGGCGGCGTGCTCATCGACGTGGCCGGCTTGTCGATCACCGACCCGGTCGGCCTGGAGCAGCAGATCAACCAGATCGTCGGCGTGATCGCGGTAGGCCTGTTCGCGGCGCGCGGCGCCAACGTCTGCCTGCTGGGCACGGCCGACGGCGTCAAGACGTTGAAATTCTGATGAGCCGCCGCTCACTGGTACTGCTGTTGTGCGGTGGCGCGTTGTTGAGCGCCGCGCTGGGAGCCTGTTCGTGGCTGCCGTCCAAACAGCGCGACGAGGAGGCCGAGGCCGCCCGCGCGCTGGCGGCGGCGCGCAAGCCGGCGCCGCGCACCACGGCCGCCGATGGCACGCCGCTGGCGCGCGTCGACGGTGTCGAGATCGAGAAGGTGCCGTTCCGCGCCGGCGTGTCGTCGGCGACGGTGGAGAACCTGGCCAAGCATCAGGGCTGCACGGGCGGGTGGGGCGCTGGATTGGTGAGCGAACCGGGACCGGTCGAGATTTACCGCATGACTTGCGAAAGCGGCAAGGTCTTCATTGCGAAGTGCGAGCTGAAACAGTGTAAAGCGATGTAATGCGCGCTGGCGGCGGGCGCCGCCAGCGTTGCCGGACTTACTCGGTCGGCGGCACGTAGCCCATGGCGGCATCGGCGCCGTCGCCGAAGAAGTGCTTTTCCATCTGCGTCGCCAGGTATTTGCGGGCGCGCTGGTCGGCCAGGTTCAGGCGGTTTTCGTTGACCAGCATGGTCTGGTGCTTGAGCCACGCGGCCCAGGCTTCCTTGGAAACCGATTCATAGATCTTCTTACCCAGTTCACCCGGATACGGCGGGAAGTCCAGGCCTTCGGCTTCCTTGTTGAGTTTGATGCATTGAACGGTGCGGGCCATCAGTGTTGCTCCTAAAGCGGTATGTGAATCCGTGATTATAAGGTCTTAACCAGAACCTGTGATTTGCGCTGCCAGTTGTACATGCGCTGGCGGTCCTTCGGCAGGGCGTCCACGGTGGTCGGCACGAAGCCGCGCTTCTGGAACCAGTGCGAGGTGCGGGTGGTCAGCACGAACAGCTTTTGCACGCCGATGGAGCGCGCGCGGTTCTCCATGTGCTTGAGGATGCGCTCGCCGTCGCCCTGGGCCTGGACCTCGGGGTTGACGGTCAGGCATGCCATTTCGGCCATTTTCTGTTCCGGGAACGGGTACAGCGCGGCGCAGCCGAAGATCACGCCGTCGTGCTCGATGACGGAGAAGTAATCGATTTCGCGCTCGATCAGCTCGCGGCCGCGCTTGACCAGCGTGCCGTCGGCCTCCAGCGGCTCGATCAGCTTGATAATCCCGCCGACGTCCTCAATTGTGGCCTGGCGCAGCGATTCCAGGTTCTCGTGCGAGATCATGGTGCCGACGCCATCGTGGGTGAACAGCTCCAGCAGCGCCGAGCCGTCCATGCTGAACGAGACGATGTGCGAGCGCTCGACGCCGTTGTCGCAGGCCTTGATGCAGTGTTTCAGGTAGAACGCGGTGGCGTCCGGCAGGAAGCCGGCCTGCAGCACGGCTTCGGCCTGGTGCGAGGACAGCTCGCGGATTTCGGCGCCGCCGGCGTCGGTCATCATGCCTGTTTCGGTGATGAAGATCAGCTTGTCGGCGTGCAGCGCGATGGCGGTGGCGCAGGCCACGTCTTCCATCGTCAGGTTGAACGCCTCGCCGGTGGGCGAGAAGCCCAGCGGCGACAGCAGCACCAGGCCGTCCGAGCCGAGGATGGAGTGGATGGTTTCGGCGTCGACCTTGCGGGTGACGCCGGTCAGCTCGAGGTCGACGCCGTCGATCACGCCCAGCGGACGGGCGGTGATGAAGTTGCCGGAAATGATACGAATCGCCGCGTTGGACATCGGCGTGTTCGGCAAGCCCTGGCTGAACGCGGCTTCGATGTCGAGGCGCAGCTCGCCGGCGGCCTCCTTGGCGCACTCCATGGCGGCGATGTCGGTGATGCGCACGCCGTTGTGGAAGCGGCCTTCGACGTTACGCAGCGCCAGCTGTTCGGCCACCTGCGGGCGCGAGCCGTAGACCACGGTAACGTTGATATCGAGCGCGTGCAGCAGCGACAGATCGTGGGCCAGCACCTGCAAGGCGCCGGCGCTGACCAGCTCACCAGGGAAGGCGACCACGAAGGTCTTGCCACGGAAGGCGTGGATGTAGGGCGCGACGGAACGCAGCCATTGGACGAATTGGGTAGGGTTTTCCATTAGCCGCATTATAATTCGGTGCGCGACTTCCGCGCCAAAACCTTTGTAAAAAACAATGTCAGAAGCCAGCAACAAGCCAAAAGGCGCAAATAGCGCGCCCGCCAATCCGCAAAACGCCGTCCGCCCCCGCACTCCGCAAGCGCCCAACGCCCGGCAAGGGCAGGGGCAGCCACGCCCGCAAGGGGAGGCACGCCAGGGCGGCCAGCAGCGCGCTGCGCGCCCGCAAGGTGGTCCGCAAGGTGGGGCGCAGCGCCCACCGCGCGCGGAAGGGCAGCCGCAAGCGGCGCGCGTTCCGCGTCCGGCCAGCGCGCCGCTGCCGGACGGCGAGGGTTCGCTGGTCCCGCCACCGCGCCGCGAGCCCCGGCTGCGCCTGACGCCGGAGGAACTGGCCGCCAAGGAAGCCGAACGCAACTTCCGCAACCCGCTTCCGCCGATCACCTATCCCGAAGACCTGCCGGTCTCCGGCCGCCGCCACGAAATCGCCGAGGCCCTGGTCAACAACCAGGTCATCATCGTCTCCGGCGAAACCGGCTCGGGCAAGACCACGCAGCTGCCGAAGATCTGCCTGGAGCTGGGACGCGGCCAGAAAGGCCTGATCGGCCACACGCAGCCGCGTCGTATCGCCGCCTCGTCCACCGCCAAGCGCATTGCCCAGGAGCTGGGCACGCCGCTGGGCGAGACGGTCGGCTTCAAGGTCCGCTTCGCGGACACGCTGACCAAGGGCGCCTCGGTCAAGCTGATGACCGATGGTATCCTGCTGGCCGAAACGCAGACCGACCCGTTGCTCAAGGGCTACGACACCATCATCATCGATGAGGCGCACGAACGCAGCCTGAACATCGACTTCCTGCTCGGCTACCTGAAACAGCTGCTGCCGCGCCGCCCGGACCTGAAGGTGATCATCACCTCCGCGACCATCGACGCCGAGCGCTTCTCGCGCCACTTCGGCACGCTGGAAAAGCCGGCGCCGGTGATCGAGGTCTCCGGTCGCCTGTACAAGGTGGAAGTGCGCTACCGCCCGATCGAAAGCGATGTAATCAATCCGGCCGTGGCCAACGCCGAAGGCAAGGGCCAGCGCACCGCCGCCGCCCGCGAAAAGCGCGACCTGATGGATGCCGTGATCGACGGCGTCGACGAACTGGCGCGCCTAGGCTCCGGCGACGTGCTGGTGTTCCTGCCCGGCGAACGCGAAATCCGCGACGCCGCCGAAGCCCTGCGCAAGCACCATCCGCCGCACGTGGAAATCCTGCCGCTGTTCGCCCGCCTGTCGGCCGAGGAGCAGGAGCGCGTGTTCAAGCTGACCAACGCGCGCCGCATCGTCCTGGCCACCAACGTGGCAGAGACATCGCTGACCGTGCCCGGCATCCGCTACGTGGTGGACGCCGGCCTGGCGCGCGTGAAGCGCTACAGCTACCGCAACAAGGTCGAGCAGCTGCAGATCGAGCCGATCGCCCAGTCGGCGGCCAACCAGCGCGCCGGCCGATGCGGCCGTGTGGCCGATGGCGTCTGCATCCGTTTGTACGAAGAGCAGGACTACCTGCAGCGGCCGAAGTTCACAGAGCCGGAAATCCTGCGCTCGTCGCTGGCGTCGGTCATCCTGCGCATGAAGTCCCTGCACCTGACGGACGTGGAGACTTTCCCGTTCATCGAGCCGCCGCTGGCCCGCGCCATCGCGGACGGCTACCAGCTGCTGCAGGAACTGGGCGCCGTCGACGAATACAACCAGCTGACGCCACTGGGCAAGAAGCTGTCCAAGCTGCCGCTCGATCCGCGCGTCGGCCGCATGATTTTGGCCGCGCTGGACAATGTCTGCCTGGAGGAAGTGCTGATCATCGCTTCGGCACTGTCGGTGCAGGATCCGCGCGACCGTCCGATGGAGCACCAGCAGGCGGCCGACGAGGCGCACAAGAAGTTCGCCGATGAGAAGTCCGAATTCCTCAGCTATATCAAGATCTGGAAGTGGTTCGAAAACGCGATCGAGCACAAGAAAACCAATCGCCAGCTGATGGACAACTGCCGTACCAACTTCCTGTCGCAACTGCGCCTGCGCGAATGGCGCGACGTCCACTCGCAGCTGCTGACTATCGTCAAGGAGCAGGGCTGGCGCGTCAACGAAACGCCGGCCACCTACGAGAACCTGCATCTGGCGCTGCTGACTGGTTTGCTGGGCAATATCGGCTTCAAGAGCGAAGACGAACCGGTCGCCGGCTACCTGGGCGCGCGCGGCATCAAGTTCAATATCTGGCCTGGCTCCTCGCTGTTGAAGAAGCCGGGCAAGTGGATCATGGCGGCCGAACTGGTCGACACCACGCGCCTGTATGCGCGCTGCGTGGCGCAGATCCAGCCGGAGTGGCTGGAGAAGGTCGGCGGCCACCTGCTGAAAAAATCGTGGGGCGAGCCGCGCTGGGAGAAAAAATCGGCGCAGGTGACCGCGTCCGAACGCGCGACCTTGTACGGCCTGGTGGTGTACAGCCAGCGCCGCATCAACTACGGCTTGTTCAATCCTGTCGAGGCGCGCGAGATCTTCATCCGCGACGCGCTGGTCGGCGGCGACTATGAGACACGGGCGCCGTTCTTCGCCCACAACCATAAGCTGATCAAGGAAATCGAAAACCTCGAACACAAGTCGCGCCGCCTGGACGTGCTGGTGGACGATGAACTGATCGCTGCCTTCTACGACAAGCTGATACCGGCCGACGTGGTCAACGGCGCCGGCTTCGAGAAGTGGCACAAGGATGCGACGGCCGCCGAGCCGAAGCTGCTGTACCTGAACCGCGACGAATTGATGCGGCATGAAGCGGCCGGCGTCACCACCGACCTGTTCCCGAAGATCATGTCGGTGACCGGCCTCGAACTGGCGCTGACCTATCACTTCGAGCCTGGCAGCGTGCGCGATGGCGTCACGCTGGCCGTGCCGCTGTATGCGTTGAACCAGCTGCCGCGCGAGCGTTGCGAGTGGCTGGTGCCGGGCATGCTGAAGGAGAAGGTGCATCTGCTGCTGAAGTCCCTGCCGCAAAAGCTGCGCCGCCATTGCGTGCCGCTGCCGGATTACGCGGCCAGGTTCTGCGAGCGTGTGCACGAAGCGGGCGTGTTCGGGCGCGGCGACTTGATCGACGCGATCATCGCCGATATTCGCACCCAGATCACGATTTCGGTGCTGACCACCGACTTCAAGCCGGAGACGCTGCCCGCCCACCACTTCATGAATTTCAAGGTGATCGACGAGCACGGACGCCAGCTGGAAATGGGCCGCAACCTGGCCACGCTGCAGGCGGAATTCGGCATGCAGGCGCGCGAGAGCTTCCAGAAGATGGCGGAGGCTTCGGGGCCGCAGTCGACGGTGGCCGTGCGTCCCGTCGTCGCACCCGCGAACGCGGGTGCCCATACAAAGCCTGCCGAAGTTGCGACAACAACCAACAACATCACGCTGACCGGCCTGACCTCGTGGACCTTCGGCGAGCTGCCGGAGCTGCTGGAAATCGCCCAGGGCAAGCTGACCCTGATCGGCTTCCCGGCGCTGGTCGACAAGGGCACGCACTGCGACCTGGAAGTGTTCGACGATCCGACGGTGGCCGCGCGCACGCACCGCGTGGGCTTGCGCCGCCTGTTCTCGCTGCAGATGAAGGACCAGATCAAGTTCATCGAAAAGAGCATCCCCGGGCTGCAGCAGATGGGCATGCAGTTCATGAGCATGGGCACGCAGGAAGAGCTGCGCGAGCAGATCATCAACAAGGCGCTGGACATCGCCTGCCTGCAGGATCCGCTGCCGGTGGACGCGGCCAGCTTCGCCAAGCGCAAGGACGAGGGCAAGTCGCGCCTGGTGCTGCTGGTGAACGAGATCGCGCGTTTGCTGTCGTCGGTGCTGACCGAGTTCCATGGCTTGCCCAAGCGGCTGCAAGGACTGCCGGCGCCGGCGGCGGCGGACATGCAGGCGCAGTTGCAGGGGCTGGTCAACAAACGTTTCCTGTCGGAGAACGAGTACAGTCAACTGTCGCATTTCCCGCGCTACCTGAAGGCGATGAACGTGCGCATCGAGAAGCTGCGCGGCGATCCGTCCCGCGATGCGAAATTGATGGCCGAGTGGCAGCAGGCGGCGATGCTGTATCAGCGTGTGGCCAAGGATAAATCGGCGGGCAAGAACACCGATCCGAAGCTGGTCGAGTTCCGCTGGATGCTGGAGGAGTTACGGGTATCGCTGTTCGCGCAGGAGCTGCGCACGCCGATGCCGGTGTCGGCCAAGCGTCTGCAGAAAGTGTGGGAATCGATGCAACGCTAGACGCCGTTAAGCGCGCTGGCGTACGCAGGCCGGAGGGGTTTTCGCGGTAGACTTTATCTCAACAGGAGAATGTCGCCATGAAGCTCAAAACCGCCGGCTTGCTGCGCAGCCTGGTTCGCTCGGGCAAGCGCATGACGAAATTGCTTGTCGCGGCCACGGCCGCAGCCACGCCGAAGACCAAGCCTAAATCCAAGCCTAAATCCAAGCGCAAGCGAACGCCGGCCGCCGCGCCGCGCGTGGCTGCGCCCGCGCCGCGGACGAAGCCGCCTGCCGCTGCCCACGTTCCGCCATCGCCCGGCAAATGGCTGGCATCGCACCTCACCGCCTCCGGGCACCGCATGAGCTACTGGCTCTACCTTCCCAACAAGATTCCCGATGCTGCCGTCCGCAACGGCCTGCCGCTGCTGGTGATGCTGCACGGCTGTCAGCAGACCGCCACGCAGTTCGCGCAAGGCACTCGCATGAACCACTGGGCCGAGCAGATGGGCTATGCCGTGTTGTATCCGCAGCAGCTGGTCAGCACGCACGCCCAGCGCTGCTGGAAGTGGTACGACCGTGCCACGCAGGAAGGCGGCGGCGATGTGCCGATGATCGTCGGCATCGTCAACAAAGTGTTGACTGAATATGCCATTGACCGCTCGCGTATTTACATCGCCGGCATTTCGGCCGGCGCCGGCATGGCCAACATCGTCGCGCTGAACCATCCGCGTTTATTTGCGGCGGTGGGGCTGCATTCGGGACCGGTGTTTGGCGCCGGTCACAGCACGATAGGCGCACTGGGCGTGATGCAGCACGGCGCCGGCCCGCGTGCCGAGCTTGCGGCGCGCGAGGTGCTGATACGCCAGCCACAATTCCCCGGCATGCCGGCGATCCTGATCCAGGGGGAGGGTGACAGCGTGGTGCGGCCGGTCAATCAGCATCAACTGGCGCGGCAAAGCCTGTTGCTGAACCGTCTGGGAGGAGCGCCCAAGACCACGGAGAGGCCGCAGGGACGCGGCGGTAGTCACAACGCCCACCGGCTACATGATTTCTATGAAGGAAGAAAACTGCTGCTGCGTGTGGCGCAGATCGCAGACCTCGACCACGCCTGGAGCGGCGGCGATCCCGCGCTGGCCTTCAACGCCAAAGCCGGCCCCGACGCCAGCAAGATGATGCTGGAATTCTTCTCGCGCCACCAGCGCTAATCCGGGGTCAGGTCTGACATTTGGACACGAACTCTGCCGTAGCGGCTGCTACGGCAGAGTTCGTGTCCAAATG
>NZ_JBGLYQ010000004.1:0-222354 GCF_047304105.1 Duganella sp. Dugasp56 | reverse complement strand
GGGGGGGGGGGGTTCTGGGGGGGGGGGGGGGGGGGGGCGCCCCCCCCGCGGGGGGGGGGCGCCCCCCCCCCCCGCCCCCGCCCCCGGGGGGGCCCCTCGCCGCCCGACAGCTCGCCCGGCACGTGCGTGACACGCTTGGCCAGGTTGACGCGCGCCAGGATCTGCTGCGCGACGCCGGATGCCTCGGCGCGCTTGACGCGCCGTATCATCAGCGGCATCGCCACGTTGTCCAGCGCGCTGAACTCCGGCAGCAGGTGGTGGAACTGATAGACGAAGCCCAGCGAGGCGTTGCGCAGATCGCCGCGCGCCGTTTCGCTCAGGCTGGCGAAGTCCTTGCCCAGCAGGGTGACGCTGCCCTTGGTCGGCGTATCGAGACCGCCCAGCAGGTGCAGCAGCGTCGACTTGCCGGAGCCGGAAGCGCCGACGATGGCCACGCGTTCGCCGCGCCGCACGTCGATGTCGATGCCGTTCAACACCGGCACCGAGTAGGCGCCCTGGGTGAAGGTCTTGCCCAGGCCGCGGCAGGAAAGGACGACGGGTTCGAGGTTACTCATAGCGCAGCGCCTCCGCAGGTTTCACGCGGGCGGCCCACCAGCTTGGATAGATGGTCGCCACGAAGGCCAGCACCACGGCCACGCCGCCGATCTTGAACACGTCCGGCCAGCGCAGGTCGGACGGCACCGTGCTGATGTAGTAAATATCCTTCGACAAGAACTGCACTCCCAATAAATGTTCGATAAACGGCACGATGACGTCGATGTTGAGCGCCACCAGCACGCCGCCGGCCACGCCGATGAAGGTGCCGAGGATGCCGACCAGCGCCCCCTGGATCATGAAGATCTTCATGATCGAACGGGGCGAGGCGCCCAGCGTGCGCAGGATGGCGATGTCGGCCTGCTTGTCGGTCACGGTCATCACTAGGGTCGACACCAGGTTGAAGGCGGCCACCGCGATGATCAGGGTCAGGATGATGAACATCATGCGCTTCTCGGTCTGGACGGCGGCGAACCAGTTGGCGTTGAGCTTGGACCAGTCGCGCATGATCAGGTCGCCCGACATGCTGGCCTTCAGGTCCTGCGCCACTTGCGGCGCGCGGTGCATGTCCGACAGGCGCAGGCGCAGGCCGGCCGGCGCGTCCATGCGCAGCAGTTTTTCGGCGTCGGTCAGGTGAACGAAGGCCAGCGCCGAGTCGAACTCGTTATGGCCTGCCTCGAAGATGCCGACCACGGTGAACGAGCGCAGGCGCGGCAGCACGCCGGCCGGCGTCGGCTGGCCTTGCGCCAGCGCCAGCGTGACTTTCTCGCCGAGGTTGACGCGCAGCGCGCGGGCCAGCTCGATGCCCAGCACGATGTTGTAGCTGCCCGGCTGCAACGCGTTGAAGCTGCCGCGCTTGGTCTGCTTGGCAACGTCTGAGACGCTGGGCTCCTGCTCCGGCAGCACGCCGCGGATGATGGCCGGGCGCAGCACGTCGTCGCGCACCAGCATGCCCTGGGTTTCGGCGAACGGCGCGGCGCCGATCACTTCGGGATTCTTGCGCGCCTCGGCGGCGGCGGCGTGCCAGTCCGGCATCGAACCGCGCGCATCGAAGATCTCGACGTGGGCCAGGACCGACAGCATGCGGTCGGTCACTTCCTTCTGGAAGCCGTTCATCACCGACAGCACGACGATCAGCGCGGCCACGCCGAGGCCGATGCCGGCCATGGAAATCAGGGAGATAAAGGAGATGAAACTGTTACGCCCGCTGCGCTTGCCGGCCCGCGTATAACGCAGGCCGACCAGCCATTCAAAGGGCAGATTCTGGATAATGCTCATGGGCTCCGGAGGCAATCAACATTGGTGAGCCCGCAGTTTGCCACACAATGAGGATTTCATGGGTGAAACACCGCACTGTGCCGCCAGAAAGGCCGGCACTTAAGTGCCGATTAAGCCGCCACAGCCGGTATCGAAGAAGTCGCCTGCCGCGCTTATCTCGGCACTACGGATCAAGCTGGTGCACTAAAATTCGTCCCGCAGGGCCGCGATGCCCTACAATCCCGGGATGACTCAGATTACCCTCGCCCTGCCCTTCGCCCTGCCCCCGCCGGAAATGGCCCCGGACCTGCAGCGCGTGATGCAAACGCCGGCGCTGGCGGCCCTGCTGTCGCGCCACAGCAAACTGGCCACCTTCAATTTTGACAACTCCGGCCGCGTGCTCCCGCATGAAGCCTGGCTGGCCCATGCCCTCGGCCTGGCGCCGGCGCCAAACAGCCCGGACGCCGGCGCGCCGCTGGCCGCCGCTGTGGTGCGCGGCTTCGGCCTCGGCGTCGATGAAGGCTACTGGTTCATGCTGCAACCGGCCCACGTGCAGATCTCGCGCACCCACATGCTGTTGTCCGATCCGCGCCAGCTGCGCCTCGATGCCGCCGACTCGCGCGCGCTGTTCGACCTGGTCCAGCCCTACGCCGAGGAACTCGGCAAGACCATGGTCTACGCCGACGCCAGCCTGTGGCTGATGCGCGCCGACGACTGGGCCGGCCTGAAAACCACCACCGTCGACGCCGTCCTTGGCCAGAGCATGAGCGACTGGCTGCCGGAAGGCGAACACTCGCGCAACTACCGCAAGCTGCAAAACGAGGCGCAGATGCTGTGGCACGAACACCCGGTCAACGAAGCCCGCGCCGCGCGCGGACTGCAGCCGGTCAACGCCTTCTGGCTGTGGGGCGGCGCCGCCGGCGGCACGCCGGCCGAATGCCGCCCCGTCGCCATCGGCGGCGGCCCGCCCTGGATGCAGGCGCTGGCGCAGCCATCCGGCAGCCAGCCGACCGCCGCCACGCTGATCGCGCAGGCCAAGGACAAGGGCCAGGCCACCGCCCTGCTGGCCGACCTGATACCGGACGCCGTGGCCGGCGACTGGGCCGCCTGGCTGGCCATCATGCAGCGCCTGGAACAGCAGTGGTTCGCGCCGCTGCTGGCCGCGCTGAACGACGGCAGCCTCGGCCAGCTGACGCTGGTGGCCAGCCACCGCGACGGCTGGCGTGAAATCAGCACCAGCAAAATGGCGCAGCGAAAATTCTGGCGCAAGCCGAACCTGAACACCTTATTGAGCCCCACCTGACATGACCCGTATCGCCATCCGCCCCTGCCCGTTCCGCGAATCCGAAATGCTGCGCCAGGGCGGCATCCATCCTGTGCTGGCGCGCCTGTATGCGGCGCGCGGCCTGACCGATCCCAAGGAGCTGTCGAGCGAGCTGGCGGCCATGATCCCGCCATCGGGCCTGCTGCACATCGACGTCGCCGCCGTGTTCCTGGCCGACGCCATCGCCGCCGGCAAGCGCATGGTGATCGTCGCCGACTACGACTGCGACGGCGCCACTGCCTGCGCCGTCGCCCTGCGCGGCCTGCGCGCGATGGGCGCCAACATCGACTTCATCGTGCCGAACCGCTTCGAGTACGGCTACGGCCTGACGCCGGAAATCGTCGAACTGACGGCGCGCGAGAAACAGCCCGACATCATCATCACCGTCGACAACGGCATCGCCAGCATCGACGGCGTGGCCGAGGCCAACCGGCGCGGCATCGAAGTGGTCGTCACCGACCACCACCTGCCGGCCGACACGCTGCCGGCCGCGCGCGTGATCGTCAATCCGAACCAGCCGGAGTGCGGCTTCCCGAGCAAGCATATCGCCGGCGTCGGCGTGGTGTTCTACGTGCTGCTGGCCCTGCGCGCCGAACTGCGCAAGCGCGGCGTGTTCGACGCCCAGACCCAGCCCAAGCTGGACAACCTGCTCGACCTGGTGGCGCTGGGCACCGTGGCCGACGTCGTGCGCCTCGATCCGAACAACCGCATCCTGGTGGCGCAGGGACTGAAGCGCATGCGCGCCGGCCGCATGCACGCCGGCGTGGCGGCGCTGTTCCGCGTGGCCGGCCGCGAGCCGCGCACCGCCAATCCCTTCGATCTCGGTTTCGCGCTGGGCCCGCGCCTGAACGCGGCCGGACGGCTGGAAGACATGTCGCTCGGGATCGAATGCCTGATCACCGACGACGAGGGCCGCGCCTGGCAACTGGCGCAGCAGCTCAACGAAATCAACCTGAAACGGCGCGAGATCGAGGCCGAGATGCAGGATGCGGCCCTGCTGCACCTGGACGCGTTCGAGCCGGCCAACAGCAGCACCATCTGCGTGTTCGACGAATCGTGGCACCAGGGCGTGATCGGCATCGTCGCCTCGCGCCTGAAGGAGAAGTTCTTCCGCCCGACGATCACCTTCGCGCCCGGCGCCGACGGCTGGATCAAGGGTTCCGGCCGCTCGATCCCCGGCTTCCACCTGCGCGACGCGCTGGACCTGGTCTACAAGAAGGCGCCGTCGCTGATCGACAAATTCGGCGGCCACGCGATGGCGGCCGGCCTGACCTTGCGCGCCGACGCCTTCGACGCCTTCGCCGCCGCCTTCGAGGAAGTGGGCCGCGCGTGGCTGAGCAAGCAGCAGCTGGAGCGCGTCATCGAAACCGACGGCCCGCTGGAAGATGCCTACTACACCACCGACTTCATCGGCCTGATGGACGGCCAGGTCTGGGGCCAGGGCTTTGCGCCGCCGGTGTTCTGCGACGAGTTCCGCGTGGTGAGCCAGCGCATCCTGAAGGAACGCCACCTCAAGCTGCTGCTGGAGAAAAACGGCGCCCGCTACGACGCCATCTGGTTCGGCCACGTCGATTCGCTGGGCGACCGCGCCAAGGTCGCCTTCCGTCTGGACGCCAACGAATACAACGGCGTCACCAAGGTCCAGCTGATGGTGGAGCATGCCGAGGCGATGTGATCGGATGTGATCACTTGATGCCGCACACCTCGCTGCCGCCGTCGAACACGATGCGCCAGGTGTTCGGCGCTTCCAGCCGCCAGACCGAGTTGAAGCGCGCGATCAGCTTGCCGTCCGGCGCGTAGACCGGGCCAGAAGTCTTGGCCAGCGTGCCCGAGGCCAGCACTTCCACCTGGTCCGGCTCCCACGAGAATGGCGCGTCCGCCTTGACGAAAAACTTCGCCCATTCGGCAGCCACCACCTTCTTGCCGCGCTGGGCCTTGTCGCCGGCCTCGAAAATCGCCTCCTCGGACAAGAAATTGACGAAAGCGGCATGGTCGCGCGCCTTCATCGTGGCCGCGAACGCCCGCTCGACATTGGCCACCTGCTCCTGCACCCCGGTAAAAGCCGGCGCAGCACCTGCGCCAGCCGCCGCCACGGCCGATGCCGCCGCCAGCAGCCCCGCCACCGCCAGATTCATCCATTTCATGTCCAGCCTCCCTTGCTTAGTTGAACCCACATTTGCCATTTTCCCGAAAAAGGAGTATAAGTACTCCATAAACGGAGGATTTATGAATCTTACCTATGCTTACCCCCGCAGCCGCTTCGAGCCTACCATTCTTGTCGACCTGAACGCCAAGGCGGAACGCGAGCGGCTGTCCAAGGCAGCCCTGAAGGGCTTTTTCAAGCTGGCCGCCGCCTGGAAACTGCGCGACGACGACGCCCGCGAACTGCTGGGCGGCATTTCCAGCAGCGCCTACTACGAGTGGAAAAAGCACCCCGAGCGCACGCTGGAGGTGGACTGCATCACGCGCATCTCTTATTTGCTGGGCGTGTACAAGGCGCTGCACATCCTCTACGGCGACAAACTGGCCGACGAATGGATGGCCCTGCCCAACACCAACCTGATCTTCGGCGGCCGCTCGCCGCTGGCCTATATCTCGGCGGGCGGCCTGCCCGCCATGCAAACCTTGCGTCAGCTGCTGGACGCGCGCCGCGGAGGACTGTAAGTGCCGGTCAGCCTGATTCCGCCCTTAACCACGCTGCGCCAGTTTGACACTTTTCGATTGCTGCCCTCGCGTTTTGCCGATCTTGAAGACTCCGTTCTCGCGCCGCTGGCCGACAACGACCAGGATCTGCGTGACCTGTTTGAACTGGATAACGCCACCAACGCGCGCCTGCACGCACAAAACGGCGGCGCAGCCGGCATCACGATGGATGAACTGGTGTTCGGCGTGCCGAACTTCCGCATCGTCAACGCCGCCTTTACCTACGCACGCCCCGAAGGCAGCCGCTTCAACGGCGGCGATCGCGGCGCATGGTATTGCGCCTTCGACGCCGAGACCGCGCTGGCCGAAGTAAGCTTCCACAAAACCGTCGAATACGCGGAGATCAACCGCTTCGACGACAGCGTCCAATACCAGGCCATGCTGGCCGATTTCACCGCACCGTTTCACGACCTGCGCAACCAGCCGCGCTACGACGCATGCCTGGCCCCGGACAGCTACATCGCATCGCAAACGCTGGCCGAGCGCCTGCTGGACGGCGGTTCGCTGGGTGTGATCTACCCCAGCGTGCGGCGCGAAGGCGGCACCAACCTGGCCTGCTTCCGGCCCGCGCTGGTGGGCAATGTGCGCAAAGGACCGGCCTATCGGTTAACATGGCGGGGCAGCCCTGTACCGATTATCGAAATTATCTGAATCATGCAAACCAAACCTGAAAACGACACCGACCTGCGCCTCAAAGTGAACCGCGAAACCGCGCGCCTGCCATGGACCGAACTGCTCAAGCATTTCGCCGCCGGCAACGTGGTGTGGATCGCCAATTCGCTGGACCTGGTCGACGTGGCCGTGCGCATCTCGCACGACGACAAGGCCAACATCGGCCAGTGGATGAACGCCGGCCTGCTCGCCAAGGTCAGCGACGAGCAGGCGGCAGGCTGGCTCGAGACCAACGCCGAACTGTGGGCGGTGGTGGTCAGCCCGTTCATCCTGGTACAGCAGGAAAAAGCCGTACCATCGAGCGTGCACTAAACCTCGTCAGAACTTGAAGCTGCCCGCATCCAGCGTGACCGAACCGCCGCAGGCCGGCGTGGTCGCTTCACGGTTGCCGCTGGCGGTGGACTGATTGCTCTCCCACACGGTGGCGACGCCGTACTTCATGAACTTGTACTGGATCGCCGTCGACGGCGGCAGCTGGAAGGTGCGCGACCAAGGCACGTTGGCGCCGCTGCCTTCGATATTCAGCTGATTGCTGGCGCCCTGCACCCAGTTGCCCAGCTCCGCGCGATTGCCGACCACATAGACGTTCTGCCCGACCACGGTGTTGGCGTTCGCCACGCGGAAGGTCACAGGCACCGTGGTGCAGGTGCCACCGCCGCCGCTGCCGCCGATCTTCTGGTTGATGTGCAGCGCCACTGCAGGCACCGTCGAGCCGCCGTTGGCTGGAATGCTCACGGTGATCATGCCGTTGCTGCCGACCGTTACGCTGTCGCTGGTGCAGGCGGTGCCGCCGGCGTTCAGCGTGCCGTGCACCACGTTGCAGTACGTCCCGGCAGGCAGCAGCGTTTGCAGCGACGCGCTCCATGCCGAGTACTCATTGTTGATCGCGACGAAACCCTTGGCGCCGCGGCCGAAAGCGATCTGGTTGACGGTGCCGTTGGTGAAGTAGTCCACGCCCTGCCCCGACGTCGCCGCGCGGAACGCCACCATGTTGGAGATGTCGCTCCAGCGGTGGATGAAGTCCCAGCTCTGGTTGATCAACGGATTGCCGCTGGCATCGAACGGGCTGGCGCTCGGCGGCGCCTGGTCGTAGTTGGTGAAGCGGAAGCCCGAGTGCAGCTGCGCGCTCCCGTACGGCCAGGCCAGCATGAAGATGTTGGCCAGGTCGTAGCGCTTGGTGCCCTGCGTGTCGTTGGTGGTGCCGGAGACGTAATTGCTGGCCACCAGCGAGCTGCCGTTGCGCTCCGTATCCCAGTTGTTGACGAACACCGTCGCCTTGTCGCTCGGGATGAAGCCCCAGGTACCGCCCCAATTGCCCGGCGTGCCCATGATCGAGCGCACCTGCGAGATATTGGCGCCGTTCTCGTTGCGGAACATGGCCTTGATGGCGAAGGTGTACTGGAACTCGTTCAGCGTGCCGACGCTGTAGTAGTCCGAGCGCACCACATTGCTGTCCGGGATGACCTCCTGCGTGACCCACAGCGTTTCGCCCGAGGTGGTCGTGTGCGTCACGCCGCTCATGATCGCCTGCAGGTCGGACGGCTGCATATGCTTGGCGGCGTCGAAGCGCACGCCGTCCACACCCATGTTGATCAACTTGGTCAGGTAGTTTTTGACCTGCCCCTGCACGTAAGCGCCGTCGGTCTTCAGGTCCGGCAGGCCGCTCAGGCGGCAGAACATGACGTTGTAGCGGTTGCCCGGCGAACCGTAGTCGCCGCCGGCGATGTCGCAGGCCGGATGAAAATCGCTGCTGCTGAAATACGGGTACGCCAGCGTCGTCGAATTCCACGTCGAGCCGTCGGTGGCGGTGCCGGAACCGGCCGCCAGGTGGTTGACCACCACGTCCGCATACACCCGCACCTTGGCCGTGTGGCAGGTGTTGATCATGGCCTGGAACTCGGCTTCGGTGCCCATATTGCTCTTGAGCGTAACGAAGTTCACCGGCTGGTACACATCCCACCACGCGCCCAGGCTGGCGGATGCCTGCGGCGGCGATACCTGCACCGCGCCAAAGCCCTGCGGTCCGAGCCAGTTGGTGCACTCCTTGGCGATGTCGTTCCACTTCCAGCGGAACATTTGCACCGAGGTGTCGGCGGCGTTGAAAGCGGCGTGCGCAGGCGCCAGCGCGGCACCGGCAAGGATGCCGGCGGCCAATAAGGTTTTCTTCATGCTGTCTCCGTGTGTGGTTTGTTTTATGTTTTGGGAAATACTGCATCCCGAATAAAATGTAGCAGAACTACAGTAAACAACAAGCGGAATTCTCTTCATTTTTGACAATCCACTACAGGAATCGCTTCCATTAATTCCCATTGAGACACAGATGTAATGCAATTACGGAGGCAGCACTGCTACGTAGTCAATCTTCCACGGTCCCTGTATGATGGCAAAAAAACGACACTTCGCCACCGCAAGCCACTTCATGCCCACCACCGCCTCCGCCGACAGCGCCAACGACATCGCGAACAACATCGCCGAAGCCATCGCGGCACGCAAGCTGCCGCCCGGGACCAAACTGAGGGAAGAAGCGCTGTGCCGCCTGTACTCGGTCAGCCGCACCAAGATCCGCGCCGCGCTGCTGATACTGTCGAAGGACAAATTGATCGACATGGTGCCGGACAAGGGCGCCGTGGTCAGCCAGCCGAGCGAACAGGAATCGCGCGAGATTTTCGCGGCACGCCGCATCATCGAAGTGGCACTGGCGCGCGAGTTCACCGCCAAGGCCAAGGCTGCCGATTACCGCATGCTGGAAAAGCACTTGAAGGAAGAACGCAGCCTGCTGTCGCAGGCGCCGTCGAAAATGCGCCAGCAATTGCTGGGCGATTTTCACGTGCTGCTGGCCGATGTCGTCGGCAACCAGGTGCTGAAGGAAATCGTGCGCGAGCTGGTCGGCCGCAGCACGCTGATCACCATGTTGTACCAGTCCGAACGCGACGCAGTCTGTTCATCCGATGAGCACAGCGACTTCCTCGCCGCCGCCCGCGCGGGCGACGCGGACAAGGCGGCGGAGCTGATGCTGCACCACCTGAGCCACGTCGAAGCGGCGCTGAATTTCGACGTCAGCACCAGCCCCGCCAAGAAGGACCTGGTCTCCGCGCTGCTCATGTAGCGATACGATTCGCAGTATCGGTACGCCATAAAAATTCATTAGACGCCCGCCCGCACCTGCCGCAGCATGAAATCCTGCATCCAGCAGACACAAAAACACATAAAGCGGAGACGACATGAACAAACAGCTACTCAAGCGATGGGCGGCGGCGACAGCCATGGCCTTCAGCGCCATCGGCGCCATCAACGCACATGCCACCACCTGGACACTCACCGGATCGCTGATCACGCACGACCCCAGCGTCTACAAGGAAAACAGCACCTGGTGGATCACCGAAACCAGCGACACCGGCATCGGCGTGAAGTACTCGCCGGACGGCCACGCGTGGACGCAGGGCGTGAGCATCTTCGGCGGAGGCCTGTCGTGGTGGACGCAGTACAACGGCAACGGCAAAACCGTATGGGCGCCGGACATCCACGTATGGAACGGCAAGGCGATCCTGTACTACGCCGTGTCGACCTTCGGCTCGCAGAAATCGGCCATCGGCCTGGCGACGGCCAGCAGCATCGCCCAAGGCAACTGGACCGACCAGGGCGCCGTGCTGACGTCGGCACCGGGCAACAACTACAACGCCATCGATCCCAACTTCTTCGTCGATAAAGCGGGCCAGCCATGGCTGTCGTTCGGCTCCTTCTGGACCGGGATCTATACCACGCGGGTCGATCCGAACACGCTCAAGCCAACCGGCAGCTGGTATCACCTGGCCGCCGACAGCAGCGGCATCGAGAACTCCTTCATCATGAGCAACGGCTCGTATTACTACCTGTTCGTCTCGAAGGGCAGCTGCTGCGCCGGCGCCAACAGCACCTATCACATCTCCTACGGCCGCTCGACCAGCGTGACCGGGCCGTATCTCGACAAGAACGGCGTCAACATGCTCAATGGCGGTGGCACCACGCTGGACGCGGGCGGCGGACGCTTCATCGCACCGGGCGGCGAGTCGGTGGCGAACGGCGTGATGGTGCGACATGAGCTGGACAGCCAGAACAACTACAACGGCGTGTTGTTCATCAACGACCTGACCTTCAGCAACGGCTGGCCGACTTACTGATGAAAGCCTTGGTGGCATTGACTGCGCTGGCGGCGATGCTGCTGGCGGCGCTGGCGTGGCATGACGCACCGGCGCCGCAGCGCCCTGCCGCCGGTGAAGCCGATGCCACCTCGGCGGCAGCCGCAGCCCAAGCCGGCCGGCCGCCGATCGCGGACGCCGCCGCACAGCGCCTGTTCCGCCAACTCGGCACCCAGGCTCCCGCCCCGCCCGCGCCCGAACTCTCGCTCGCCGACAATCAGGAACTGATTGCAGACTTCGCGCTGCATGCGTTAATGGACAGCTTTCTGCTGAACCGACGTGATGCAAGCCGGATGCAAGCCCTTATCGACCACCTGCGCCGCACGCTCCCCGCCAACGCGGCCGCAGAAGCCATACAGATTGCCACACGCTACCAGGCCTATCTCGTTGTGCACGACGAGCTGCTGGCAGCCCAGAACTTCACCTCCGAAGACGTCGCGTCGCTGGACCTCAACCGCTTGAGCAGCTGGCAACAGCAACGCCAGCAACTACGCGTCCGCATGCTGGGCGAGCGCATCGCACTGGAATGGTTCGGCAACGAGGAGACCTACGCGGTGCAAGCGCTGGACGAATGGCGCCAGCGCGGCAGCGGCCAGGCGCCGCCTTCCGCCGCCAACCAGGACGACCAGGCGCGCCACGACCAGCACATGCGGCAGGCCCTTAATCAACTGGCGGCCAAGGCCAATTGATGCGCCAGCGCGTTGTGGCGCTCGATCACCACCGGCAGGTCGATCGTACACAGCACGCCCTCGCGCACCACCACGCGGCCGTTGATCACGCTATACGACACGTTGGGCGGCGTGCAGAACACCAGCGCCGCCACCGGATCGTGCAACGCACCCGCAAAGCCTATGCCGTCAAGCTTGAACATCGCGATATCGGCCGCCATGCCCGGTTTGAGCGCGCCGATATCGTCGCGGTTCAGCACCTTGGCGCCGCCCAGCGTGGCCACCTCCAACGCCTGCCGCGCCGTCATCGCATCCGGGCCAAAGCCCACGCGCTGCAGCAGCATCGCCTGCCGCACTTCGCCCATCATGTGGCCGGAATCGTTGGAGGCGCAACCATCCACGCCAAGGCCGACCGATACACCGCGGTCCAGCATCTTGCGGATCGGCGCGATGCCTGAAGCGAGCCGCATGTTCGAGCACGGACAGTGCGCGATGCCGGTGCCGGTGCGCGCGAACATGTAGATGCCGTCGTCGTCGAGCTGCACGCAGTGCGCGTGCCAGACGTCGTGGCCCACCCAGCCACAATCCTCGGCGTATTCGGCCGGCGTCATGTTGAATTTTTCGCGGCTGTAGGCGATGTCGTTGGCGTTTTCCGCCAAGTGCGTATGCAGCGACACGCCGAAGCTGCGCGCCATTGCCGCCGACTCCTTCATCAAATCGCGCGAGACGGAAAACGGCGAACATGGCGCCACCACGATGCGCTGCATCGCATGGCGGCCGGCGTCGTGATAGGTTTCGATCAGGCGCTGCGTATCCCTGAGAATGGCGCCCTCCTCCTCGACCACCCGGTCCGGCGGCAAGCCGCCCTTGGACTGGCCCACGCTCATCGAGCCGCGCGCCGCGTGGAAGCGCATGCCAATCTTGCGGGCGGCTTCGATGCTGTCATCGAGCTTGCAGCCGTTAGGATAAATGTAGAGGTGATCGCTGCTGGTGGTACAGCCGGACAGTATCAGCTCCGACATCGCCGCCAGTGTCGACACGTTGACCATTTCCGGCGTCAGGTTGGCCCAGATCGGATACAGATTGGTCAGCCAGTTAAACAGCTCGCCGTTCTGAGCGGCGGGAATCACGCGCGTCAGGCTCTGGTACATATGGTGGTGCGTGTTGACCAGGCCGGGCATCACGACGTGACTGGCGGCGTCGATGACTTCATCGGCTTCCTTCGGCAGATCGGCGCTGTTGCCAACCTGCTCGATCACGTTGTCCCGTATGAAGACGGCGCCATCGGCGATTTCGCGGCGCTCGTCGTCCATCGTCACCAGTACGCGCGCATTTTTGATCAGTAGGGTTTTAGTCATAAGTTCTATGATGATTAAACACTGCGGAAACAATGCGCGGGCACTGCGGAAACAGCGGGGTTAATAATGAAAGTATTTTAAGCCGCTTCACGCTCGGAAGTTAAAAAAGCCTGCGGCACATCTTCCTCTTCATCGTCATCGGTCTTTTCGACCGGACGTTCCGGCAGCACCAGGTTCAACGCCACCGCCACCAGCGCGCCGACCGTGATGCCCGAGCCGAACACCTCTTTGACGAACGCCGGCAACTTGGACAGCAACTCAGGCCGCACCGTCACCGCCAGTCCGCAGCCGATCGCCACGGCCATGATGATGCCATTGCGCTTGGTGTGCTCGACATGGCTCAGCAATTGTACGCCGGCCGAAATGATCATCGCGAACATCATCAGGCCCGCGCCGCCCAGCACCGGCTGCGGAATCGTCACGACCACCGCTCCCAATATCGGGAACAGGCCGGCGAGGAACAGCATCACGCCGGTCAGCGCGACCACGTGGCGGCTGGCCACGCCCGTCAGCGACACCACGCCGACATTCTGCGCAAAGGTAGACACCGGTGGGCTGGACATCAGCGCGGCGAAGGCCGAGCCGACGCCGTCGCACAGGATGCCGCGCGCCAGCGTCTTGCCGCGCATCTTGGTGTTGGTGGCGGCGCCCAGCGCCATGAAGGTGCCGGTGGTTTCCACCATCGTCACCAGGTAGGCGATGCCCATTGCGACGATGCCGCTGATCGGGAAGCTCATGCCGTAATGGAGCGGCTGCGGCAGCGCGAACACCGGCGCGTTCCGGACCTGCGAAAAGTCGATCATGCCAAGAGAAACACAGACCATGTAGCCGATGAACATGCCGATCACCACCGCCGCCGCCGACACGATGCCCTTGCCGAATTGGACCAGCATGATGACCGTGACCAGCACAAACGCGGCGATGCCCAGGTTGAGCGGCGAACCATAGACGGCGCCCGGCGCATGGCCGCCCGCCGCCCAGTCCACCGCCACCGGCACCAGCGACAGGCCGATCATCGTCACCACCACGCCGGTGACGGCATGCGGGAACAGCTTGCGTATCTTCGGCATGAAGCAGCTGCCGACGATCATCACCAGCGACGCTGCCAGCGAGGAGCCGAGGATGGCCGGTACGCCGTGTTCCAGGCCGACGCTGATGGCCGCGCCGACAAAGGCGAAGCTGGTGCCCATGACGCAAGGAAGCCTGATGCCGACAGGGCCCACGCCTTTGCACTGGATGATGGTGACGATGCCGGAGCCAAGCAGCGCGGCGTTGATCAGGGTGATGATCTGGTCCGCCGGGAGTTTGAGCGCGGCGCCCACCACCAGCGGCACGGCGATGATGCCGCCCAGCGCCGCCAGCATGTGCTGCGCCGCCAGCAGTACGGTCATAAACAAGGGTGGTCGATCCTCGACCTGAAATAACAAATGATTCATAAGCGCGTCTCCGTCAGTCTCTTTTATATGGGCGTTACTTTGCAACTACTGCCCGCGCGGCCTGCCCTTAACCGTGCGTAGAAATCGTGCCTAGCAACGCTGCAGCTTGTGACCGAGCGCTTTATTGAGGACGATATTGCGCCTCGCCGGATACATTGTCAACGAATTTTGTATACAATTTTTGAATGCGCATTGCTAGTTCAACGCACTGTCGGCGCTCAACGCGGCGATCGCCATATCGAGGAAGGCCCGCACTTTGCGGGAGGACTGGCGGCCTTCGTGATGCACCACGCTGACCGGCACCGGCGGCGTCTCGTATCTGCCCAGTACCGTCTTCAATCGGCCGGCAGCCAGGTGCGGCGCCGCCATGTAGGAGATCACGCGGGTGATGCCGAAGCCGTCCAGCGCCGCGCGCAAGGCGGCGTCGTTGCTGGTGCTGCTCAGGCGCGGGTGCACCTTTACCGTCGTCGGTTTGCCGTCCCGTTCAAACCGCCAGTCGTTGGTGGCCACCACCGCCGTGGCCGCGATGAGGTCGTGGCGCCCCAGGTCTTCCGGGGTGGCGGGGATGCCACGGGCGTCCAGATATGCAGGCGAAGCGCACAGCACCTGCCGCACCTGCCCCACGCGCACCGCCTGGTAGCTCGAGTCGGGCAGCGCGCCGATACGGATCGCCGCGTCCACGCCCTCGTCCATCATGTTGACCACACGGTCGAGGAAGCGGCATTCGACGTCCGTCTCCGGATAGCGCCGCAGGTATTCGGTGACGATGGGCGTAACGTACATCGCACCGAACATCACCGAGGCGGTGATCACCAGCTTGCCGCGCGGTGCGCCGTGCGAGCCGGCGGCGGAGGTCTCCGTCTCCGCCACGTCGGCCAGGATGCGGCGGCAATCGGCTGCGTAGCGAGCCCCGACCTCGGTCACCCGCACCACGCGCGTGGTGCGCACCAGCAGGCGCACGCCCATGCTCTCCTCCAGCTCGGTGACGGCGCGTGTGACCACCGGTGGCGAGATCCGCAGCTTGCGCGCGGCCGAGGCGAAACCACCTTCGTCGACGATGGCCACGAAGATCGCCATGGCAGAGAGCTTGTCCATATTATTCCTGATTTAGAAATAGTTCATTGTGAATTCAATGGATTCTCATTATCCGCCATATCGATGAAACTGCAATTGTTCGCTGAACAAACAAACCAACCCAAAGGAGAAACACCATGACCCGTATCGCCACCATCGAAACCGCCACCGCCAACGCAGAACAGAAAGCCCTGCTGGACGCCATCCAGGGCCAACTCGGCATGGTGCCCAACTTCCTCAAGGTCTTCGCCAATTCGCCGGTCGCCCTGCGCGCCTTCCTCGGCCTGCACGGCATCGCTAACGGCGGCACACTGGACGCGCCGACCCGCGAACGCATCGCGCTGGCGCTGGCACAGCAAAACGGCTGCGAATACTGCGTTTCAGCCCACACGGCCATCGGCCGCAAAGCCGGCTTGAGCGGTGACGAGATGACCGCCGCCCGCAATGGCGGCAGCGAAGATGCCCAAGCCGCCGTGGCGGTGAAGTTCGCGCAAAGCCTGATGGAAAAGAAAGGCGAGATCAGCGCCGTGGAACTGGCCGAGATTCGAGGCGCGGGCTACAGCGAATCCGACATCGTCGAAATCATCACCCATGTCGGCATGAACTTCCTGACCAACATCCTGGGCAAAGCCAGCCGCGTGGAAATCGACTTTCCGAAAGTCGAGCTGAAAATCGCCGCCTGATTCATTTCAATCGAGGAGAGCATCATGGGACGTGCCTATTCCGATATCACCTTTACGCCCACCGTGCGTGAGGTTCAGAGCAGCATGGGCAGCCGCGCCCAATATGCTTTCCTCGACGAGATGCAAAACCGGCAGGACAGCCTGGGGCGGAGGGAAATCGCCTTCGTCGAGGAGCGCGATCACTTCTTCCAGGCGACCGTCAGCGAGACAGGATGGCCATATGTCCAGCATCGCGGCGGCCCCCAGGGCTTCCTGCGCGTTATCGACGGCAAGACGCTGGCGTTCGCCGATTTCAGCGGCAACGTGCAGTACCTCAGCGTCGGCAACCTGAAAAAGGATGACCGCATTTCGATGATACTGATCGACTATGCGGAACAGGTACGCCTCAAGATCATCGGCCGCGCGCGGACGGTGGAAGCGGCCGACGATCCGGAACTGATGGAGCAGCTGCGCATGCCGGGCTATCCGGCGCGCATCGAACGGGCCTTCATCATCACCGTGGAAGGCTACGACTGGAACTGCCCGCAGCACATCACGCCGCGCTTCACGGAAGCAGAGGTCAGCCGGATGGCGGCGCCGCTGCACGCGCAGGTGAAGCGCCTGAAAGAGCAACTGGCAGCCGCCGACGCCACGCCACGCGCGGTGCAGCGCTCCGTCCTTGGCAATGGCCCGCTGGCACTGACCATTACCGGCGTGCGCCAGCTGACACCCCGCGTTCGCGCCTACGAGCTGCGTAGCGCGGACGGCTCACCGTTGCCGCCGGTGCAGGCCGGCGCGCACATCGACGTGCCGGTCACGCTGCCCGACGGCGTCAGCGCCACGCGCCGCTATTCGATCGCATCCAATCCGCTGCTGACCAACAGCTACGAAATCGCCGTGCTGCGTGAGGACGACGGCGCCGGCGGCTCACAAGGCGTGCACGCCGAATACCGCCTTGGACTGGAACTGCGGTGCGCCCTGCCCGGCATCGACTTCGCGCTGTCGGACGAGCCCGCGCCAGTCCTGCTGATCGCCGGTGGCATCGGCATCACGCCCGTCAAGGCGATGGCCCACACGCTCGTGGCGCAGGGACGAAACTTTGTATTGCACTACGCTGTGCGCTCACGTGCCGAGGCTCCGTATCTCGACCAACTGGCGGCGGAATTCGGCGACCGGCTGGTCATCCACGCCTCCAATGAAAACAGCCGCATGGACCTGGCCAGCGTGATCGCCCTCGCCGGCCCGGACACCGTGATCTACACCTGCGGACCGGAGCGGCTGATAGACGCAGTACGGCGCGAGGCAGTCAACGCCGGCATTCCCGCCGCGCGCGTGCACTTCGAGCGCTTTGCCGCGAACACGGCTCGCGCCGGCGACCAGCCGGTATTCGTAACGCTGCGACGCAGCGGCAAAGTGGTGGAAGTAGCGGCCGGCACCAGCATCCTGGACGCCGTGCAGGCCGCAGGCGTCGCGGCGCCCGCCTCCTGCCGCATCGGCAACTGCGGTGCCTGTGCGGTCAACGTGCTGGAAGGCTCGCCGGACCATCGGGACGATGCCCTGACGCCAGAAGAGCACGCGCAAGGCCGCATGTGCATCTGCGTCTCGCGCGCCAACGGCCCTGCCCTGACGCTGGATCTTTAAGGCGTGGCGTACAGGTAGCCGCAACCATTGTCGGCGGGATCTCGCGCCATGATGCGGTCGTATAGTCCGAGATTGCCGGCCATCGTGCGCTCCACGTCCTCCGGCAACAGCAGCCCGGCAGCGAGCTGGCGATCGGCGGCGGCACGGACGGCGGCAGCGAAATCGTCACGCTTGGGATAGCGCGCCTCCAGGCTCGGACGAGGGTCGCCGGCTGCAAGGCGCTCGGCCTCGGTGCGCGCGAACGGTACAAAGCTGCCGTCGAAGCGCGAAGTGGCCCAGGCGAAGCCGGTTTCCGGCGCGCGAAGATTCCAACCAGTGTGGGTGCCCAGCGGTGCCTGCACTTCCACCAGCCGCACGCCGCCCTTGTCGTTGCCGTCCGCATCGGGCACCGGCACGCGGGTTTCGTAGTCGTCACCGCGTTTCGGCAGGCCCGCGCCACGGCTGAAGTCCAGGCGGGGCTCTCGCAGATTCTGTTCAGGAGGCGTCAGGCCGAAGCCCTTGGGGAAGATGGCGCGATAGTCCGCCACCGTGGTCAGCGTGCCGTCAGCCAGTTGCGGATAAGCACTGGCCGGCGGCTGCTTACCCTTGACAGTCCAGTCATCCAAAGCCAGCACCAGCGCGCGCATCGGCAGGTAGTGGTCGCTGGTCGACACACAGGCCGTGAAAGGCGCCACGGTGCGCGAGCGGCCCACATAATGCTGGGCACCCATGAAGGCGTAGATGCGCACATTGTCGGCCGGCGCCACATCCTGCGCGCCATCGGGTGTGGTGGCGATCAGCGAGGCGCCGCGGTTCCAGAACTCCGTCGATGTATTGGCGAAGAAGAGCTTGGGCAGCCTGCCCTGCTTGTCGCGCGCCTTGTCGAGGAAGGAAGCCGTCTTGCCGCTGACCGGGTCGCGCGATGGCGCGGTGGTGAACGGGAAGGCGTCCGCCGGATACTCGTGCTCCTCCATCATCGACGGATGGCGGGTCGGCTGCGCGAAGCGGCTGTTGAAGCCCGCGCTGCCGCCGGCTCCCGGCACATGCAGGTAGGCACCGTTGAAGGCCAGGCGGCCGGATTCATCGACATTCAAACCGTCGTGCAGCATGCGGCCGATCACGCGGCCGGACTGGCTGATGCCGAACATCAGCACGTTCTTCGGTGCGGCCGCGCCCTCAAACGGCTTGTCGCGGAAGTAGGACAGCAGGTCGCGTATGCCGGCCAGACCGGCACCAGTGACGTAAGGATCCTTGGCCACGTAAGTCAGCTCGTAGATCGTGCCGGGTTTGAAGCCGCCTTCCAGCTGCACGCGCCCCGGCCCGCCCGCCTGCTCCGGCGCGACGAAATGCCAGCTGCTGCGCGGGATCGGGCGGCGCTTGTCTTGCGGACGCGCGCGCTCGGTCAGCTGGGCATGAGGATCTTCCGGCCTGGCCGGCTCATAGGTCAGGCCGCGCATGCCGGCATAGGTGGCGACATCGGCCGCCGCGTTCACCGTGAATTCGTTGTACACCTTGCCCTTGACGCCCTTGGCCACCGGCGGCGCAAACACCAGCGGCCGCGCACCGGCCGGCGGCGGCGCCACGTCCCAGGTCCAGGCGGAGAACAGCAGCGAAAAACCGTGGCGCATCAGGAAGCCATCGCCGGCATCGGCCGCCGTGGTTGGATCGTTATGGGCCGGGCTGCGGCCGTTGATCTGTCCCAGCATGGCGATGCCGCCACGGTTGTTGACGTCGTAGATCAACGTCGATGGCTGGCCGCTGGTTGGCCGCAACAGCACGAACTCGCTGGAGAACAGCACGCGGCCACGCGCATCGCGCGGCGCCAGTTTCAGATCCGTGATGGCGGCGTTGGCGGCAGCCTTGGGATCGAGCGCGAAGTAGGCAACGCCGCGTATTTTTTCATAGGCACCGGCCTCGCCAAAGCTGACACCGGGCGCGAACGCTATGCGCTCCTTGATCTCGATACGCTCGACCGCCGCCTGTGCGCTCAACGATATGGCCGCAATCGCGGCACCCATTGCCAGCTTCTTCATCCTCGCGCTCCTTAGCACACGTCCACCCACTGCCCTTGCGTGACAGACGCCATCAACGCCGGAGTGATGCGCACGGCACTGTTGACCGAGCCTGCGGCGGGCAGCACTTCATCAAAATTATTCAGCGAATGATCGAGGTAGACCGGCAGCGCTTGCGCCAGGCCGAACGGGCAGACGCCGCCCACCGGATGACCGGTCGCTTCGGCGACTTCCTCGGGCGCCAGCATCTTGCCCTTGCCGAAGGCTTGCTTGAACTTGCGGTTGTCGATGCGGGCGATGCCGCTGGCCACCAGCAGGATCACGCGGCCTTCGCCGACGCGGAACGCCAAGGTCTTGGCGATGCGGCCGGGTTCGACGCCATGCGCTTCAGCCGCCAGCGCCACCGTGGCGGTGCTGACGTCGAGCTCCATGATGGGTGGATGAAGATCGCGGGAGAGAAAGAATTCGCGTACCGATTGCAGGCTCATAAAAAAAATGCTGGACAGTTTGAACTGTCCAGCAGTGTAGCAGAGCGGCGAACGCTCTTTTAGTTATTCAGCAGCAGGTTGGCGATGATGCCGGTGGCAATGGCGACCAGCACGTAATCGCCGCCGGTCTGCACCCAGTGGTAGCCGCGTGGAGGCGCATTCAGGTGGTGGCCGCGCCAGTCGTCGACGACGTATTGATGGCCGCGATATTCATTCGGCAGGCGGCCGCCCTTGCGCAGGTCATGGCGCGGTCCGGCACCGCGATTCGGGCCGCGGTCGTCGTCGTGATGGTAGTCGGCGCGGTCGTTGCGGCGTTCGTCGCTACGATCGTAGCGATTGTCGTTGCGATTGTCGTGACGATCATCCTTCTTCATCTGCCCAGGCGCGTCGCGGCGGCCGTTGTCGTGACGGTCCTGCGCGGATGCGGAGCCGATGCCGGCAACGCTTGCAGCCAATATGGCGGCGATAATCATATTCTTGTTCATTTCAGCTCCCTTGGGTTGCGCTTCGATGATCCAATATACTGCGCCGGTCGCCATAGTTCCGTACGGTAACGTACATTGCTCAGGTCGGTGTATCGACGTCGTCCCAGTCACGGTCTTCAAAGCGCACCAGCCAGTTCAGCGCCAGGTGGCGCTCCTGCAGCACGCCATCGTTGAGACCTGCCGGAGCCGGGGTCTTTTTCAGTATCGCCTGGCGCGTGGCCCAATGCAGCCGGTAGTGCAGATCCAGCGCGTCCAGCAGCTCGCCGGCCGGACGCATGGCCAGCTGCTTGCGCAAGCCGTCGGTTCCCCGCTCGATGACGGTGCGCGAGATCGCCGCCACGTCGCAGATCGCGTCGGCGAACGGCAGCGCATCCTGCAGGCCCAATACCCATTGCAGCACCAGGATGGCCTCGTAGCGCCACAGGAATTGGGCGGTCTCCTGCTCGCTGGGTTCTTCCTGCGCGAGATAGGCGCGCTCCGCGTCGGTCAGGCCGGCGAATGCGGGCGGAAAGCGTTCTTGCAGATCATCGACGGCGATAGCCCGGCCGCCAGCCAGCGACTCGGCGCGGATCGCAACCACGAACAGGGCCAGCATCCGGCGCAGCACATCCTCCGGCGTTCGCAGGCGCAGTTCCGGCTCGGAGACCAGCGGCGGCAACGTGGCCGGCACCATGATCTTGTACGCGGCGAGCAGCTCGTCGGAACGCGCCTTGCGCCGCCAGGCCTGCGGCGGGTACGGCACGACGGCCTTCGGGTCGCCGTTGTCGCCGGCGGCGGACAGCAGGATGCGCCCCTGCGGATCGCGCACGCTGCCGTCTTCCATGAACACGACGGCGTTTGCCGCTTCCGCCCATGCGCCGAAGCTGTCCATGGCGCCTGGCTCGATGGACAGGCTGACATGCTGCTGCACGCGCTGAAGATGGCGAATCACGTGGTACCGCAGTTGCGTCATCTGGCCTTGGCCGGCCTGAGCCAGGTGGTTCATGAAGCCGTTGAGATGCGGTGGCAATTCGGGATCGGACAGGCCGCGCCGGGCATGGAGCACATGCGGGAAGCCGGGCTTGGGAGCGTCGGCGACCGTGCAGTAGGCGTTGATCAGGATGTGGTTGCTGGTATCTTTTGGGAAGAACAGTTGCTTGATTCGGTTGAGCATAAATTATTCATTGTTTAACGCATGTCCAGCGCGCGGGCGCGGCGCGGCGGTGGAAACGCACGGTCCAGCGCCGCCAGGTCCTCCGCCGAGAGGCGGATATCGGCGGCGGCGCGATTAGCGCGCAAGTGTACAGGATCGACGGCCTTGGGGATGGCGATCACGCCATCCTGATGCAGCACCCAGGCCAGCGCGATCTGTGCCGGCGTCACGCCGTGCGCGTCGGCGACGGTCCGCAGGCCGGGATTGCCCAGCAGCGCGGCCTGATCGCGGCCGCTCGATTCCAGCGGCGAATAAGCCATCAACGGCATGCCCTGCTGGCGGCACCACGGCAGCAGGTCGAATTCGATGCCGCGCTTGATCAGGTTGTACAGCACCTGGTCGGTGGCGACGGTGCCGCAATCGACGGCGTCGCGCATGCTCTCCAGGTCGAAGTTGCTGACGCCGTACTCCTTGATCTTGCCGGCTTTCTTGAGCGCCTCGAAGCCGTCCAAGGTTTCGTCGATGGCGTAGTGTCCCTGCCAGTGCAGCAGGTACAGGTCGATACAATCGACCTTCAGGCGGCGCAGGCTGCGTTCGCACGCCGCCTGCGTGCCTTCGAAATCGGCGTTGTGCGGGTAGACCTTACTGACCAGGTAGACCTCGTCGCGCCGGCCGGCGATGGCTTCGCCCACCACCTCCTCCGCCCCGCCCTCGCCGTACATCTCGGCGGTATCGATCAGCGTCATGCCGAGATCGAGGCCGAGCTGCAGGGCACGGACTTCATCGCGCTTGCGGGCGCTCTGCTCGCCCATGGCCCAGGTGCCCTGCCCCAGCACGGGAACCTGCCGCCCCGAAGGGAAACTTATCGTCTTCATTGCCGCCTCCGATAGATCAGTGGCCCTGGCCTCCGCCCAGATAGGCTGCGATCACCTTCGGATCGGTTTTCAGGCTTTCGGCAGGACCGTGAACCGAGATACTACCGTTTTCCAGCACGTAGCCATAGTCCGCCACGTTCAGCGCGGCGGCGGCGAACTGCTCCACCAGCAGCATCGTCACGCCTTCCGACTTCAGCCGCTGGATGATGCGGAACACTTCCTCCACCAGGATCGGCGCCAGGCCCATCGACGGCTCGTCCAGCAGCACCACTTCCGGATTGAGCATGACGGCGCGCGCCATCGCCAGCATCTGCTGCTCGCCGCCGGACAGGGTGCCGGCCAATTGCGTGCGGCGCTCCTTCAGGCGCGGGAACAGCTCCAGCGCCTTTTCCAGGTCGTGCTTGATGTCGCCCTTGGGCCGCGCGCGCGTGAAGCGCGGGAAGGCGCCCAGCAGCAGGTTGTCGGTGACCGTCATCGAGGCGAACACGCGCCGTCCCTCCGGCGAATGCGCCAGGCCGGCGCGGGCGATCTTGTGCGAGTCGTGGCCGGTGATGTCCTTGCCGTCCAGCGTGACCTTGCCGCCCTTCGGTTTGAGCATACCGGAGATGGCGCGCATGGTGGTGGTCTTGCCGGCGCCGTTGGAGCCGATCAGCGTCACCAGCTTGCCTTTCGGGACTTCCAGCGAGATGCCGTGCAGGACTTCGACTTTGCCGTACGACGCTTGCAGATTGGTGATCGATAGCATGTGCTGTCCTTTTTAATGCGCCGCCGGCGCCTTGGTGCCGCCATGTTCTTCGCTGCTGCCGCCCAGGTAGGCCTCGATCACCTTCGGATCGCTCTGCACGGCCGACGGCACGCCTTCGGCGATCTTCTGGCCGAAGTCCAGCACCGTCACCGTGTCGGACAAGGCCATCACCACGTCCATGTGGTGCTCGATCAGGATGATGGTGATGCCGTGGTCGCGGATCTTGCGGATGATCGCCATCAGTTCCTTGATGTCCGGCGCGGTCAAGCCGGCCGCCGGCTCGTCGAGCAGCAGCAGGCGCGGGCTGAGGCCCAGCGCGCGCCCGATCTCCAGCAGGCGCTGCTTGCCGTAAGGGAGATTGCGCGCCTCCTCGTCGGCCATCGCCGACAGGCCGACAAACTCCAGGATGCTGGCGGCACGCTCGCGCGCGGCCTTTTCCTCGCGCTTGTAGCGCGGTGTCTGCAGCATCACGTCCAGCACGTTCGATTCGAAGGTGTTGTGCAGGCCGACCAGCACGTTCTCGGTGGCCGTCATCTCGCCGAACAGCTGCACGTTCTGGAAGGTGCGCGCCACGCCGCCCAACGCGATCTCGGACGGCGTGCGGCCGGAGATCACCGCGCCGCTGAACGACACCTTGCCGTCGGTCGGCTTGTAGATCCCCGTCAGCACATTCATCATCGTGCTCTTGCCCGAGCCGTTGGGGCCGATCAGGCCGTGCACCGATCCCTGCACCACGTTCAGGTTGACCTGGTTGAGCGCCTTCAGGCCGCCGAACTGCATCAGGATCTGGTCGACGCTGAGCAGCGTGTCGCCGGCGTTGCCGCCCTTGGCGCGCGCGAACGGCTCGACGCCGCTGGCCGCCACCGCCTTCGCATGCACGGCGCCCTTGCCGACAAGGCTGAACAGGAAGCCGACGATACCGTCCTGCAGATAGTAGACCACGAACAGCGTCATCAAACCGAACACGGTCAGGCGCCAGTCGACGATGTTTTCCAGCTTGTACGAGAAGGCGGCCATGCCGATGGTGGCGATCAGCGGCACGATCACGTCGCGCGGCGTCGAACGCTTCTTGGCCAGCATGTAGGCCGAGCCGATCACGCCCAGCACGGCGGCGGCGGTGGCGATCTGGCGGAACAGTTCGATGTCGGCCAGCAGGCTGGGCAGCATGACCACGATCAGCGCGCCGATCAGCGAACCGGAACGGGTCTTGCGGCCGCCCATGATCACCGCCAGCAGGAACAGGATGGTCAGCTCGAAGTTGTAGGTGTTGGGCGAGATGTACTCTTCCGAATACGCATACAGGCTGCCCGCCAGGCCGGCAAAGCCGGCGCTGATGATGAAGGCGTACACCTTGTAGCGGTAGACCGACACGCCCATGCAGTCGGAGGCGATCGGGCTGTCGCGCAGCGCTTCGAAGGCGCGCCCCAGGTTGGACTTCAGGATCCGGTGCACCACGATCAGCGACAGCACCATCAACGCGGCCACCATGTAGTAGTAACTGACCTCATTGAGCTTCTGGCCGACGATCATCGGCTTGGCGATCTTGATGCCCATCGGGCCTTCGGTGAGGAAGGTCATCTCGTTGATCAGGATCTGGATGATGGTACCAAAGGCCAGCGTGACCATCGCCAAGTAGGGACCGGTGACGCGCAGGGCCGGCAGCGCGAGGATGGCGCCAAACACCGCCGCCCCCAGCACGCTGGCCGGGATGGCGATCCAGAACGGCGCGCCCAGCTTGAACACCAGCACGCCGGTGGCGTAGGAGCCGATGCCGAACAGGCCGGCGTGGCCCAGCGACACCTGCCCGGTGTAGCCGACCACGATGTCCAGCCCGAACAGCAGGATGGCGTAGATCAGGATCGTTTCAAACAGGTGGATGTAATACGGATTGGGGATCAGCACCGGATACAGCACCAGCACCGCCAGTCCCGCTATGCTCGCAGCCAGGAGTTTCTTGTTCATGGGTCAGACCTTTTTGATGGCGGCTTTGCCGAACAGGCCGGACGGCTTGACGGCCAGTACCAGCAGGAGCAGCAGCAATCCCGGCACTTCCTTGTAGCCGGTCGAGATGTAGTAGCCTGTGGTGGTCTCGGCGATGCCCAGTATCAGCCCGCCGACGATGGCGCCCACGCCCGACGTCAGGCCGCCGATGATCGCCACCGCGAACGCCTTCAGGCCCAGCGAGGCGCCCATGGTGGCGCCGGTCAGCGTCAGCGGCGCCACCAGCACGCCGGCAAACGCCGCCACCGCCGACGACAGCGCGTACGAGAAGGTGATCACCATGCCGGTGTTGATGCCCATCAGGCCGGCCGCGTCGCGGTCGTTGGCGGTGGCCACCACGGCCTTGCCGTAGATCGATTTGCGGTTGAAGATCTCCACCGCCGCCATGATGGCCAGCGCGCCCACCACCACCGCCACCTGCATCGGCTGCACGTTGGCGCCCAGCACCTGGAACGGCGTCGAGCTCAAAGGCGAAGGGAAAGTCAGGTCGTCCTTGCCCCAGATATTCTCGGCCACGTTCTTGAAGATGATGGCCAGCGCGATGGTCGACATGATCCAGCCGAATTCGGACTTGATCTTGATCGCGGGCCGCACGCCTATCCATTCGACGAACATGCCCTGCAACGCACCGAACACGATCACCAGCGGTATCATCAGCAGGTAGCTCATGTAAGGTCCGCCGTGGATATTGCCGACCAAGCTAAGCCCGACCAGCGCCCCCAGCATCAGCGATTCGCCCTGGCCGAAGTTCAGCGTGCCGGAGGTGGCGAACGTGAGCTGGTAGCCGAACGCGATCACCGCGTAGATCATGCCGAGCGCGATGCCGCTGAACGCCAGTTGCAATAAGATTTCCATGATTTCCACCACCAGTGAGGTCTACAGAAGACGGCAAGAAAATGGCCAGGCTTGACTCGTCAAGACTGGCCAGTGCAAAGACTCGCGAGCTTACTTGGCCAGGACTACTTTACCGTCCTTGACCTCGCCGAAGACGGTGATGTCCGCAGTGATCGCTTCGTGGTTATCCTTGCTGAACGGCTTGCTGTACGAGGTCACCACGCCATCGATCTTCTCGTTCAGGTTTTCCAGCGCGGCCTTGACCTTCGGGCCGTCGGTGGAACCGGCCTGCTTGATGGCGGCGGCCAGCAGGTAGATCGAGTCGTAGCCCTGCGCGGCCGACACCGGCGACGGCATGCGGTCGCCAGGCGGATGGTAGGCCTTCACGTAAGCGTCGATGAAGGCTTTGCGCTTGGGCGTGGTCGGGTCCTGGATGAAGGTTTGCGGCATGCGGGTGCCGTTGCCGTTCTTGCCGGCGTTGTCGATGAAGTTAGCCATCGACAGCGTCCAGCTGCCGATCAGCGGCACTTTCCAGCCCAGCTTTTCCATGCCGTTGGCGATCTGCGCCAGCTCGGGGCCGATACCGTAGGTCAGCACCACTTCGGCGCCGGCCTGCTTGGCTTTCAGCAGCTGGGCGGTCATGTCGACGTCCTTCAGGTTGTACTTCTCGACGGCGACCGCTTTCAGGCCTTTCTTGTCGAGCGCTTTTTCCAGGTCTTCGCGACCCAGCTGGCCGTAGTTGGTGGAGTCGGCCAGGATCGCGACCTTCTTGAATTTGCGGCTCTCGACCGCCTCGTGCACGATCATGCCCGACTGGATGGTGTCGTTGGCGGCGTTGCGGAAGATGTAGTTCTCCGGCTGGTCGGCGAACTGCTTGGTGACGATGGAGCCGGTGGCCACATTGTTCATGACCGGGATCTTGGCTTCCTGGTAGAAGCGCTGCGAGGCCAGCGCGACGCCGGTGTTGATGTAGCCAACGGTGGCAGCGACCTTCTCTTTATTGATCAGTTCCTGGGCGATCTGCACGCCGCGTTCGTTCTTGGCTTCGTCGTCGCGTTCGACCAGCTGGATCTGGCGGCCCAGCACGCCGCCCTTGGCGTTGATCTCCGCCACGGCCAGCTTGACGCCGTCGCGCATCGACACGCCCATCGGCGCGGAACCGCCGGTGAACGGACCGGCCACGCCGATCTTGATGGGATCGGCCGCCATGGAGGAAGCCGAGATACCGAAAGCTACACTTGCAACGAGCAATTTCAACTTGAAGTTCATCTGTCATCTCCTGTATTACAACATTTTTTTAATAGTCGTTACGTTGGAAACTCAGCCGGATAGCCATCCCATCGATGGGCCATTGTAGGTGACTACATCGACAGCAGCAACAGATAGATATGCCGCGTCGCAGCAAGGCGCAAAGCCCTGCCGCGTGTAAGCAAACAGTAAGAATTCAGTGGATTTTTCGGGAACGTTTACATACCCGGAGTTACACGGCTGCTGCCGCGTTGCGCCAGCGCGCGATTGGCGAAGCGCATCTGGGTTTCGGACAGCGCCTCGTTGCGGTCGAAGCCCATCGAGCCGTCGCGCAGGCCGATGGCCATCGCCATCACCGCGTCAGGATACTCCAGGTCGGCGGCTTTTTCTATCAGGTGACGTGCGGCCTGCTCGTCGCGCTTGACGCCGTCGCCGCTCAGATACAGCTTGGCCAGCGCGAACATCGCCGCCGGCATCTGGCGATCGGCCGCGAACTGCAGCCAGCGCGCGGCGGCCCTGGCGTCGCGCGCCACGGCCATGCCGTTCTTGTACATCAAGCCCAGATAGTAGGCCGCCAGCGGATCGCCCGCCTTGGCGGCGCCGCTGAACAGGGAGAACGCCTTCGGCAGGTTGACGGCCACGCCCTCGCCGCCGCGCAGATACAAGCGCGCCTCGTCGACCGGCCCGGCGTGGGCCATCCCGACCGAAACGAACAACATCGATACCGCCGCCATTTTCCGCATGAGCTTCATGCGCCCTCCATTCATATCGACAAATCGATGGCGTACAGGGCAAAGCCCTTGCCGCCGCCATCGTCCGTTTTAACCTGGGAGACCGACTTCAAGCCGGCCTCCTTCGCCAATTCCATCATGCCGGGGGCCGAGTGAAATACCACGGCGCCCCTGGTCGCCACCGGAGCGAACCGCCAGCTGCGCGTGGAGCCGTTGCGCGCCCGGGTGAGATTTTTCTGCCGCTGGATATACGCGATCAGCACGTCGCGACTGGAATCGGGCGCCGCCAGCACGGTCTTGCCGCCATCCAGGCCGGGGAAACCTCCGCCGCCGCTGGCGCGGTAGTTATTGGTCGCCACCAGGAACTCCTGCGACGGCGACAACGCCGCACCTTTATAGTGCAAATCGACGACGCGCTGGCCCGCAGGCTTGGTGACGTCGATCTGGTAGGAGACGTCGGCGCTGGTCAGCATGTCGAAGTTGAAGCCCGCAAAGGCGGCGTTGACCAGCTCCTGCTGCGCGCCGCTGGCCGGGTCGATGCGGTTGAAGCGCTCGGCCGATTTTTCCAGCCAGGCCTTGAGCCCGGCGCCGTTCAGCTTGACCGCATGCAGCGCGTTCGGATACAGATATAGGTCGGCGGCGTTGTTGAGCGCCAGGCCGCCCGGCTTGACGTCGGTGTAGTCGCCCACGCCGCCGGCGCCGGTCTTGAACGGCGACGCCATCGACAGCACCGGCAGGCTGGCGTACTGCGGCAGGTTGGCCTTGACGTAGTCCTGCACATAGGCCGTCTGCGCCTGGTTCACCAGTTCGATGGCGCTGATGTCGCCGGCGTCGGCGAAGTACGTCGTCATGCGGAAGTCGCTGGTGCCGACCGGCGTTTGCACGTAGCTGATGGTGGCCTCGTGTTCGGCGGCCACCAGCGCGGCGATGGCGGGATCGGCGGCCACGTAGCTGCGGTCGGGATTTTGCGTACCACGCGCCTCCACCGTGGTGCGGCGCTTGTCCACCACCCAAGCCTTGCCGTCGTACGTCAGGTGCAGGCCGATCACGCCCAGGTGCTTGCCCCACAGGCTGGCCATCACCGCCGGCACGCCGTGCACCGTGCCTGCCGCCTTGTCGACGCCCTGCAGGTTAAATTCAGGCAGCTTGCTGGCCGCGTTGGGGAACTGCTGGTGCGAGTGGCCGATCAGCATCGCGTCCACGCCTGGCACTTGCGACAGGTAGTAATTGGCGTCGTCCATCCGGGCAGAGTATGGCGCACCATCAAGACCTCCGTGTGACACGGCCACCACCAGATCGGCGCCCTCGGCGCGCATTTGCGGGATGTATTTTTGCGCCGTCTCGCGCACGCCCTCGGCGTAGACCTTGCCGTCCAGCCAGCGCTTGTCCCACGACAGCACGGCCGGCGGCGCGAAGCCGATGATGCCGACCTTGATCATGGCAGTCAGCGGCTTGCCGTCCGGACCGGTGGCGCCGATCTCACGCGTGAGGATGCGGTAAGGCTGGAACAGCGGCTGCCGGGTCCTGGCGCTGTAGATATTCGCCAGCACGATGGGGAACGCCGGCCCGGCGCAGCGCGGCGCGTCGGCTGGCACGCCGTCCACGTCGAAATGGCTGCCGGTCACCTGGCTCAGGTAGGCCAGGCCGTAGTTGAATTCATGGTTGCCGATGCCGGCGCCGTCGAAGCGCAGCAGGTTCATGGCCTTGTAGATCGCCAAGGGCTGGCCGCAATCGACCGGCTTGACCAGCGCCTGGTAGTCGGCCAGCGCCGTGCCTTGCAGGGCGTCGCCGTTGTCGAGCAGCAGATTGTTGGGGAATTCGGCGCGCGCCTGCTTGATCAGTGTCGCGGTGCGCTCCAGGCCCATGGCCGGATCGGCCTTGAGCTTGTAGTAATCGTAACTCAGCACGGTCGCGTGCAGGTCGGTCGTTTCCAGCAGCGCCAGCGTGGCCTCGGTCCCGACGGGCGTCGTACCGCCCTGCGGCAGGCTGGAACAGCCAAGCAGCATGACAGGCAACACGAGATACGCTGGACGCATGAATGATCTATGAATAAAGTTGCAATTTTCTGGGCAACGGGCGCTGCGCCACATCATACGCAGCGTGTTTCCTTGAATCAAGTCACTTAAGTCTTGAGCACGATATTTTAAACTTTCCGTGGCAAATAAGGCAGTATTTTGCGGTTGCAGCACGGCGCTGGGAGACCGTAGCCGGTTACGGTATAATCTAAGGTTTGAATTCAGCATAGAAAAGAAGAAAACCATGGAAGCCGAACGCATCAACGCCCTCTCCGCCCTGCTCGCCGATCTGACCTCGCGCGAAGCCGAACTACGGAGGTATCTTTGACTTCGATAAAAAGTCAGAGAAACTCGAACAAGTAAACGAAGAACTGGAAGACCCGACGGTCTGGAACGACCCGAAAAAGGCCCAGGACCTCGGTAAAGAGAAAAAATCGCTCGAAGCCATCGTCTTCGCGCTGACCAAGGCCGACACCGACCTCAAAGACATGGGCGACCTGTTCGCCATGGCCAAGGAAGAAGGCGACGACGACACGCTCGAAGCGCTGATCGTCGATGCCGAAGAAGTCCGCAAAGTCATCGAAGGCATGGAGTTCCGCCGGATGTTCAACAATCCGATGGACCCGAACAACTGCTTCATCGACATCCAGGCCGGCGCCGGCGGCACCGAGGCCCAGGACTGGGCGTCGATGCTGCTGCGTCAATACCTGCGCTACGCCGAACGCAAAGGCTTCAAGGTCGAGGTGATGGAACAGTCCGACGGCGAGGTGGCCGGCATCAAGACCGCCACCATCAAGGTCGAAGGCGATTACGCCTATGGCTACCTGCGCACCGAGACCGGCGTGCACCGCCTGGTGCGCAAGTCTCCGTTCGACTCGGCCAACGGCCGCCACACTTCGTTCACGTCGCTGTTCGTGTACCCGGAAGTGGATGACTCGATCGACATCGAGATCAACCCGGCCGACCTGCGCATCGACACCTACCGCGCGTCCGGCGCCGGTGGTCAGCACATTAACAAGACCGACTCCGCGGTGCGTCTGACGCACGGCCCGTCCGGCATCGTCGTGCAGTGCCAGAACGACCGCTCGCAGCACCGCAACAAGGCCGAGGCGATGGAAATGCTGAAGGCCAAGCTGTACGAGATGGAACTGCGCAAGCGCATGAGCGAGCAGCAGAAGCTGGAAGACTCGAAGACCGACGTCGGCTGGGGCCACCAGATCCGTTCTTACGTGCTGGACCAGTCCCGCATCAAGGACCTGCGCACCAACTTCGAAACCGGCAATACCAAGGGCGTGCTGGACGGCGACCTGGACGACTTCATCTCCGCATCGCTCAAGCAAGGCGTATAACCAATGACTTCTCAATCGCAGCGCGCGTTCATCTTCGACATGGACGGCACCATCGTCGACAACATGGCCTTCCACACCAAATCGTGGCTGGCCTTTTTCGAACGTCGCGGCCACGTGCTGGACGCGGACGAATTCTTCCGCGCCACGGCCGGCCGCCAGGGCCATGAAATCATGAGCACCTACTTCGGCAAGCCGATGACCAAGGAAGAAAGCGCCGCGCTCGATTTCGAGAAGGAATCGCTGTACCGCGAGCTGTACGCGCCGCACCTGGCGACGGTCAACGGCTTCGAAGACTTCATCGCCCGCGCCAAGAACGCCGGCGTCAAGCTGGCCGTGGCCACCGCCGCGCCCAACGAAAACATCGACTTCACGCTCGATGGCCTGGACCTGCGCAAGGAGTTCCACGCCATCGCCGGCGCCGCCGACGTCGCGCGCGGCAAGCCCAATCCGGACGTGTTCCTGCTGGCAGCCGAACGCACCGGCGCCCTGCCCGTCAACAGCATCGTGTTCGAAGACGCGCCCCTGGGCGTGGAAGCGGCGCGCCGCGCCGGCATGCGCGCGGTGGTGCTGACCACCACCCTGCCGGCCGAAGCGTTTGCCGAATTCGACAACGTGATCGCCATGGCGCGCGACTTCAGCGAGCTGGATGTCGAAGAGCTCTTCGCCTCCGTCACCAACTAATCATCACCTCAACAAAAGAACAGACCATGACTACGGATCTTCAAGACCAAGCCGGCACGCCTGCGCCACAAGACGAAAACAAGATCATCGCCGAACGCCGCGCCAAGCTGGCCGCGATTCGCGAACAGGGCGTCGCCTTCCCGAACGACTTCAAGCCGCAGCACAAGGCGGCCGACCTGCACGCGCAGTACGGCGAGAAGTCGCGCGAAGAGCTGGAAGCCGCTCCGGTCACCGTGGTGCTGGCCGGGCGCATGATGCTCAAGCGCGAAGCCGGCAAGAAGGCCGCCTTCGCCACGCTGCAGGACGCCTCTGGCCCGAAAGCCGACGGCCGCATCCAGATCTACGCCACGCTGGACCTGACCGGCGAAGCCGCGATGGCCGCGCTGCACCACTACGACCTGGGCGACATCCTGGGCGTGATCGGCACGCTGTTCAAGACCAAGACCGACGAGCTGACCATCAAGGTCACCGAGCTGCGCCTGATCACCAAGTCGCTGCGCCCGCTGCCGGACAAGTTCCACGGCCTGGCCGACCAGGAAACCAAGTACCGCCAGCGCTACGTCGACCTGATCATGAACGAGGACACCCGCCGCACGTTCAAGGCGCGCACCGCCGCGATCTCGTCGATGCGCCGCTTCATGGAAAAGAACGAGTTCATGGAAGTGGAAACGCCGATGCTGCACGCCATTCCGGGCGGCGCCGCGGCCAAGCCCTTCATCACCCACCACAACGCGCTGGACATGCAGATGTTCCTGCGTATCGCGCCCGAGCTGTACCTGAAGCGCCTGGTGGTCGGCGGCTTCGACCGCGTGTTCGAGATCAACCGCAACTTCCGCAACGAAGGCGTGTCGATCCGTCACAACCCTGAATTCACGATGATGGAGTTCTACGCGGCGTACACCGATTACACCTGGATCATGAACTTCACCGAAGAGATCATCCGCCAGGCCGCCGTCGATGCGCACGGCACTGCGACGCTGACCTACGGCGGCCGCGAGCTGGATCTGGCCAAGCCGTTCCACCGCCTGACCATCGTCGAGGCGATCAACAAGTACGCGCCGGGCTACACGCCGGAGCAGCTGACGGATGTGGAATTCATCAAGAAGGAACTGCTGAAGTTTGGCGTCAAGCCGTTCGCCACCGCCGGCCTGGGCGCGCTGCAACTGGCGCTGTTCGAGGAAACCGCCGAGGCGCAGCTGTGGGAACCGACCTTCATCATCGACTATCCAGTCGAGGTGTCGCCGCTGGCGCGCGCGTCGGACGACCGCGAAGGCATCACCGAACGCTTCGAGCTGTTCATGGTCGGCCGCGAGATCGCCAACGGCTTCTCCGAGTTGAACGATGCGGAAGACCAGTCGGCCCGCTTCCTGGCGCAAGTCGAAGCCAAGGACGCCGGCGATGAAGAGGCGATGTTCTACGACGCCGACTACATCCGCGCGCTGGAATACGGCATGCCGCCAGCCGGCGGTTGCGGCATCGGCATCGACCGCCTGATGATGATCATCACCGACTCGCCGAACATCCGCGACGTGCTGCTGTTCCCGCACTTGCGACGCGAAGAGTAATCGCCCCGAAAGCCGCTCAACTGAGCGGCTTTTTTTTGCTCCCTGCCCCGTCCTGGAATAGGTTGACACTTTTGAGGTACGGTAACCCTTCCATCGAGCAGCCCCTCAAAAGGGCCGGCAGCTCCTTCAATTCTCGACCGTCCGCAACGGAGCGGCTTCAGCCTGAAGTGAGAATTCGTGAGTTTTGCAGATAAGCAAGCTGCTATCCTGAACGCCGTCGGCCGAGTTCGGCCAGCAGCAGACAAGAATAAACACCCCCGTGCAATTACTCTTTGGAGATTCGCATGTCGTATGACTTGATGATGTACCTAAGCCGAAGTGATAGACGTGCTTGCTAGATTATCGTGAAGTGTGGATGAACTCAGTGCGTGGGCATCAGTGATCGAACAATGCAGTTTCATGGAAAGGAGACATTATGCCGGCGGAAAGCATCAGCAAGTACAACTCGACGTGGGGAATATGCGGCTTCACGTCTGCTCTAACTCACCTCTACACTTCGGACGTACGCTTGCGGAACCGGATCGACACGAAAACCCCGCACGCCATTCGGCTGGGCCTATTGGTTGAGGTGCTGACATTTCTGAAATACGTGTGCGCGTTCCGGACCGACCTGCTTCCGGACCTCGAAGTATTGAACAGGCGACTCCAGTCGCCTGTCATGCGTCATGGTATTGCGAGTTTCATGCTTTTTGCTGATCGGTTCGTACGCCAACAGCGAGTAATTGGAGACAGCAATCGTTTCCAATGCGCGATGACACCGGAAGCGCTGACACTTTACCTGCAGGTGATATGCGGCATACCAACGGCAACCCTGACTGCCGATGCCGATCCTGGCGGACAAGGCATCCTGGGGATCATGAACAGTAAAAATGAATTGGTGCATTGGGTCTACCGCGATGTCGGAGGGAAAGTGTATAACTGGGGCAAGGTGATGTCCCCCACCGAATGGCTTGCCGATGCCGAAAACGGACTGGGGAATCCCGAACTCCACCATGTAGGATGCCACGTCTCGGTGGTCTAACCTGTTCTTTGTCACCCGTGATCGCGCTATGTTTGAGCGTGTACATCACTTGATAAATAATATTTTGATCGGCTGAGGTCGGCCAAAAGCAGACTGAGAAAATCGAGAGAAAAAATGCCGGATGATAAATCGTTAATCAAATGCGGAACTCATGGAAGCCGAACACCAGCAGTTGTCTGCTGCCACCAAGTCAACATCCGTGACCGCATCGTTGGCTTTGTCGAGAACAGCTCTGACCCCAACGATTTGCAAGCTTGGTGCGACGAGTGTGAGCAGCTCTTCCTGCAAGAAGAGGAGATGACCGAAGCGTTCAGGGAGTTTAACAACTTCAAAGTAGTATGCGATTTCTGTTACGCTCAAATCAAGGAGCGCAATACGAACTTTGACGGAATGCCGGGCTGAGGGCAGCCTACGGCCAGCAGCAGACCTTGAATTTCAGAGGTGGATAGTGGAGATTAGATACATTTCGTTAGCTGTCAGCGCAGTTATTCTCTGCGGGATTTCTGCATGTACCTACCGGGTTGCTGAAACGGAGCGGGAGTTTGAGTTGATCGATGATGGTGCCCCAGAAAACAATGCAGTAAAAAAACTCGGCACACCTGATGTTGTCGAGACCTTTACCTCTCCTTTTTTTAGGTACGCATCCGAACCGTGCCGTCTCCCATGTGTGAGACGGCTTTGGTGGGAACATCCGATACTTAAAGGGTTTGAGGCATGGTCAGTTGAAGTTGGTTCGACTGGAACTATATTAAAAAAAACGCACTGGGTATCCCCATAGCTGGCAGTTCCCGACTGCGGATTCAACCGGTCGAGCCCGTATCGCGTCAGGTTAAATTTTGCCTACTACAAGTAATCTGCCAAGAACCTTTTTGCTCGACCGCCCTCGATAAAGCGAGTAGTCTTCAGAACACCGACTATTAAATGGAAAGGAAGCGACATGGCTCGCCGCCATACGCTGCTACGCCTTGGTGCGGCGCTGGTGACGGCAGCCGCATGCCTCGCCGCGCACGCGACGGACATGGTGACGCTCTACACCGAAGAATACCCACCCTTCAACTGGAACGACAAGGCCACCGGCACCGCCACCGGGCTGTCGCACGACATCGTCGTTGAGCTGATGCGGCGCGCTGAAATCCCGGTCAGCGCCGCGGCCGTGATGCCCTGGGCCCGCGCGATGGCGCTGACCAACAAGAACGCCAACAGCTGCCTGTTCTCGATGGCGCGCACGCCGGAACGCGAAGCCAATTATGCGTGGGTCGGCCCGATAGGCCGCAATGAATGGGTGATGTATGCGCGCCGCGAAGACCATATCACGCTCGCCAGCCTGGCCGATGCCCGCCCCTACACAGTCGGCACCATCATCGGCGACGCCGTGATCCCGCTGCTGCGCGAGAACCAGCTCAAGCTGAGCATCGTCCCGTACAACCGCACCAATGGGCCCAAGCTGAAGATGCAGCGCATCCAGCTATGGTCGGAAGGCCGTCTGCCCGGCCTGTACATGATGCGCGAGATGGGCATCACCGACGTCGAGGCGGTGCTCACCTTCGCCCACTACGACATGTACATGGCCTGCAACAAGGCGATGGACAACCACGAGGTCGCGCGCCTGAACGCGCTGCTGCGCGCCATGCACCGCGACGGCACGGTCAGGCGCATCTACGGCAACTACGGCTACGACAACTACGCGCCCCGCGCCGAGCAACTGGCTAAATGAGCGCCGCGCCGTGATCGCTCAGGGCGAACGGGCAAACATCGCCGCCATCGCCGTGACATCGCGGCCGACGCCGCGATAGCCGACAAAGCGGCTGGCCTCGTCGAACATCGGCTCGCCGCTGACCTGCAGATACTGGACCACGCCGGCTGCGGTGGTGCGGCTGTAGACGAAATCGAGGAACGGCTTGCGGTCGGCGATATTCGATTCCAGCAGCGCGCGCTCGGCGATATCCCATCCACCGGTATCGCGGCCGCCTATGCCCACCATGTCCGCCACCGGGCCGGACCAGTTGCTGAGCGTTCCTTCAGCATCCTGTTCCCAGTACCAGTCGGTCGACAATTCGGCGAAGCGCTGGAAGCGCGCCTCGCTCGCGCGCAACTGCGCCGTGCGCTCCAGGACCGTGTATTCCAACTGCTGGTTGTAGCGCCGCAGCTTGCGGTGCAGCAGGCGCACCTCCAGCATGTTGTGGATGCGCGTCTCCACTTCGATCAGCTCGAACGGCTTGCCGACAAAGTCCTTGGCGCCGGCCTGCAGCGCGCGCAGCTTGTGATTGGGCTGGGCGGTGACCACCAGCACCGGCACATAGCCGTCCGGTTCGATGTCGTGCAGCGCTTCCAGCACCGCAAAGCCATCCATGCCCGGCATTTGCAGGTCCAGCAGGATCAGGTCATAGTGATGGCGGCGATGCAGCTCACACACGGCGAACGGATCCATGGTGCTGCTGACGTTGGTATAACCGGCGTTGGCCAGCATCTGTTCCAGCAGCATCACGTTGGCTTCCTGGTCGTCGACGATCAGGATCTCGGCGGCAAGCATTTCGGCTGGTTCTATCATGATGCGGGTCCCTCGGTATTTGGATGCAGGCTGCCGTGCGTTGCGGCGAATTCAAGCGCCAGATCCAGCGCGCTCATGAACTGGACTACATTGATCGGCTTGGTCAGATAGCGGAAGAAGCCCGCGTCCACGCCTTTTTCTATGTCGCGCGCCATCGCGTTGGCGGACAAGGCCACCACCGGAATGTGCTCGGTGGTCGGATCGTCCTGCAATATCTTCAGGCAGCCGAAGCCGCTGACGCCGGGCAGGTTGATGTCCATCAGGATCACATCGGGCTGGTAGGTGCGCGCCAGCTCGATGCCGGCATAGCCGTCAATGGCGGTCAACAGCTTGAGGTCGCTGCGCCGCAGCACCAGTTGCTCCACCAGGCTCAGGTTGGCCGGGTTGTCTTCGATGTACAGCAGCGTCTTCAGCGGCGCGCTGTCGAAGTCGCGCAGCGACAGAGGACGCCCGAACGCCGCGATTTCCAGCACCGGCTCGCTGCTGGCGGCCAGCTCGATCCAGAAGGTGGTGCCGACGCCGATCTCGCTGTGCACGCCGATGACGCCGCCCATCAGCTCGGTCAGCTGCTTGGTCACGACCAAGCCGATGCCGGTGCCCTCTTCCGCGCCGTCCTCCTGGCCCAGGCGGTTAAAGGGCTGGAACAATTGTTCGACTTGTTCCTGGGACAGGCCGGCACCGGTATCGGTCACGCTGACGCGCACCATGCCGTCGCTGGCCGCCGTGCACTCGACCGTCACCATGCCGTCGCGGCGGTTGTATTTGATGGCGTTGGAAAGCAGGTTGATCATCACCTGCTTGACGCGCGTGCGGTCGGCGTGGACGAAGAACGGCTCGCTCATCGGCGCGAAGAACAGCCGGATGCCGCGCTTCTCCGCCTGCGGCCCGATCAGCGCCTGGCAATCCTTGAGCACTTCCGACAAGCCCATCGATTCCTGCGACATCGTCACCTTGCCCGATTCGATCATGGCCAGGTCGAGGATCTCGTTGATCAACTGCAGCAGATACCAGCCGCCCTTGAGGATCTGGTCCAGCGAGCGCTGTTGCGACGGGCTCGGCGGCGGCTTGTCGGACGCCAGCAATTGCGCAAAGCCCAGCACCGCGTTCAGCGGCGTGCGCAGCTCATGGCTCATGGCAGACAGGAATTCCGACTTGGCGCGGTTGGCGGTCTCGGCCAGCGCGCGCGCCGCCTCCAGTTCGACGTTGGTTTCCTGCAGCGCCAGCTGTTGTTCGTGCAGCCGCTGGGCCAGCAGCGCCTGCTCCTGCTCGACCCGCTTGCGGGCCGTGTTGTCCGTCCCCATCAGCAAGTAGCCGATGACTTTTTCGTCGGCGTCGCGCAGTGGGCTGACCGAGACGATCGCCGGGAAACGGCTGCCGTCCTTGCGGATATAGGTCAGTTCGTAGATGTCCTCGATGCCGCGCGAGGCCTTGAACACCAGCGCCTCGAAGCCCGGCCGGATGGTCATGCCGACCTCGACGCTGAGCGCGGCCGCCCGCGCCACGATTTCCTGCGCGTCGGAGATGCCGGCCGGCGTGATCTGGTTCACCACCTCGGAGGCGCTATAGCCCAGCATGCGCTCGGCGCCGACATTGAAGATCTGGATCACGCCCTGGGCGTCGGTGGCGATGCTGGAAAAATTGGCGCTGTTATGGATGGCCAATTGCAGCGCATCGGCCTTGAGCAGCGGCGCTGCGGATGGTCGGACGGATTTCATTTCACTCCCTGGCGTTGACGTACGTCCGACATCAGGCGGGCGAATTCTTTTTTGACCACTTCATAGCACTCGCAGACATCCGCTTCGAGACCGACGCGGTCCAGCACGGAGATATGGCCGCGCCGGCTGCTGATATAGCCCTGGCTCTGCAGGCGACCGGCGGCCACCGTCACGCCTTCGCGCCGCACGCCCAGCATGCTGGCGATCAGTTCCTGGGTCATGGTCAGCTCGCTGGTCGGCAGGCGGTCCAGGGTCAGCAGCAGCCAGCGGCACAGCTGCTGGTCCACCGTGTGGTGGCGGTTGCAGATCGCGGTCTGCGACATCTGCGTGATCAAGGCCTGGGTGTAGCGCAGCAGCAGGCGCATGACCGGCCCGGCGCGGTTGAACTCCTCCATCAGGATGTGCGACTTGAGGCGGTAGCCGTGGCCGGCGGTCTGCACCACGGCCCGGCTCGGCGTCGTATTGCCGCCCATGAACAGCGAGATGCCGAGGATGCCCTCGTTGCCGACGCCGGCGATCTCGGACGAGCTGCCGTTCTCCAGCACGTAGTGCAGCGAGACGATGGCCGAAGTCGGGAAGTACACGTAATTGAGCTGGCCGCCGGACTCATACAGCACGTCGCCCAGGCGCATCATGATCGGTTCAAGATGGGGCGACAACCGATGAAATTCGGCATCGAGCAGCGCTGCCAGCAAATGGTTTTGATTGGGGTCGTTCAGACGCATGGAAAAACGTTCCTTGTTTTCCAGTCGTCAACTAGGCGTTAGGCTAAGACGGTAAACGATGACCGTCCCGCAGCGTAACACATATAAAGAAATATAGGTTTATGGTAAGACCGCGCGGCCAGTGCGTATCACTGTTTGAAGGGCTCGATCTTCTTGAATGCCGCCATCGTTTTGCTGTGGGCCGCCGTGACCCGTTCGAACAGTTCGGCCGCCAGCAGGTGGTAGACCTCGATCTTGGCGCACTGCGCCAACTCATGCACCGCGGCATGTTCTTCGGCCAGGGCCGTGGCCAGGTCGGTAAATTCGGACTGTCCTTCCGGACGATAAATCGACATAGCACCTCCGTAGCGGAAAGCTCATCGTAACAGGCATTCGTGCGCCGGGATGTTCTGCAGGCGCAGCCCGCCGGCGCGCCCTCTCAGGGAAAAATAAACAGGAACTGGGCGTCGTCCAGCACCACCGCATCGTCGTCGTGCTGCGGCTGGCTGCGCCGCTCCACGCGACCGGTGCGGCGGGTGCGGGTGTCGTTGCGCTTTTGCCAGTAGGCCGGCCTTGCTTCCGGTGGCGGTGCCGGCGCCAGCAGCCGTGCGGATTCGCGACGTATCACGCCATAGCACTCACAGACATGCCGCTCCAGCCCGTCTCGCGTCAATACGCGTATATGGCCGCGCCTGCAGCTGATGAGCCCGAGCGTTTGCAGACGGCCGGCCGCTTCGGTGATCCCTTCGCGCCGCACGCCCAGGATGGCCCCCAGCGCCTCCTGGGTCACCACCAGCTCGCTGGTGCGCGAATGGTCCAGCGTCTGCAGCAGCCAGCGGCAGAGCCGCTGGACGGTCGAGTGATGGCTGTTGCAGACCGCGGTTTGCGACATTTGCGTCATCAGCGCCTGGGTGTAGCGCAGCAGCAAATCAAACAGCGCGCCCTTGCGGTGAAACTCCTCCAGCAACAAGCCCGCCCGCAGGCGATATCCGTAGCCGCCGCTGTGCACGATCGCCCGGTTGGGCGTGGTGGCCCCGCCCATGAACAGCGATATGCCCAGCACCCCCTCGTTGCCGACGCTGGCGATCTCCAGCGCCCCGCCATCCTCGAGCTCGTATTGAATGGAGACGATGGCCGTGGTGGGGAAATAGACATGCGTCAGCTGGCCCCCGCAGTGGTACAGCACGTCGCCCTGAGCCAGCACGACCAGTTCCAGGTGAGGCGCCAACCTGCCGAATTCCGCCGCACCAAGCACCGCAAGCAAGCGGTTCTTGTGCGGGGATACATTGTGCATGGGCATGTTCGGTTCCCTGACTTCAAGATTTCGATTGCTCAGGCTGCCAGTTCCTGTGCCGCAGGTCTGTGCGTCTCCGAACATTATCTTTTTTAAAAGACATAAAAACAACATTGAATTTTTGTGCGGAAACCCACAGAGGCGTTTATCGGCGGACGTCACGATGCAGTAACGGCGGCATGCGGAGCTGCGGGGGTGCCTCGGTTCCGCTGCCTGCCGGTGTAACACCTCCACCCGGTGTCCGGGTCATTAAGTTTTTCTTTGGGGAAGTAAAAATGAAAACAAAATTTGCAATGGCCGCACTGGCCTGGCTGGCGATCAGCGGCGCCGCGTCGGCCAACGACATCACATTCGATGCCGGCGTCCTGCCCATCAGCCCGGCGGCGCCTTACGGCCATGTATTCATCCATGATGCGGCCGCATTCACCGACACCATCGACTTCATCGTCAGCACCGGCAGCCTGGGCGCGTCGGCCAACGCGCTCAACGTCAAGCTGCAGGCGCTGGATGTGTTTAACATCGATGGCCTGAGCTACTCGGTCTGGGGCGGCACCGCGGCGGCAAGCACCACCTGGTACGGCACCTTCCCCGGCAATAACGTGAGCTACGACATCGGCCTCACCCTGCCCGGCACCTACCACCTGGTGGTCACCGGCATGGCCGATGGCAGCAGCGGCGGCGCCTACGGCGTGGCACTGGTGTCGGGCGTGCCGGAGCCGGAAACGTATGCCATGATGCTGGCAGGCTTCGGTTTGCTGGGCGTGGTGGCCCGCCGCAAGAAGTCCGGAAAAACAGCGATCTGATCCAGACAAAACCGCTCTCCCGAGCGGTTTTTGTTAGGCGGCGAATTCACCTGCTGTCGCGTTTTTTGATGGATAAATCATGACAGCTGACAAGTACCACCCGCAAGCCGTCCTGATGTGGCTGGAAACGGATCACTCCCTGCTGCTGGCCCGGCGTTCGGTTCAACTCTGGGCCGCCATCGCAGACGAGCTGATGCCGATAGTCGGCGACCGCGGCCTTATCGCGCTGTTTAACCGCTGCATCGACATTTGCGGCACGACCTTTCCGTGGCTGCTGAAAGCCCCCGCGCGCAGTTCGCCGCCGCGCTGCTTCGACACGCTCGGCGCGCAATTGTCCGAACGTGAACCTCGGGACGGGCTGGCGGCAAGCCGCGCCTTGTTCGGCACCTTCCACGACCTGCTGCTGATACTGATCGGCGAACCGCTAGCGGGCGGCGTGCTCGAGGCGGCCTGGCGCGACCTGCTGCGCCATCCCGATGGCAAACCCCTATCCCTTCCCGCCCAATCTGAACCAGAGGAGCAAGATGAACACAAACACCGGTGATCCCCCGGTCACGGAGCGTCGCTCCGGCGAGCACGGCAGCGCGCATGACCGGCGCGCCACAGGCCGCGCCCGCGCAGTCATGCTGGCCGGCGGCGAGCGTCAATTGGCCAGGCGCGAGACGCTGGTCAGCGCGCGGGAGCAGGCGGCGGACCGCCATGACGCCGACCTGCAGCAGCGCGAACAGGCGCTCGCACTGCGCCACAAGCATCTTGCGGCCCGGGAACAAGGCGAACGCGAAGCCCGGCGCATCAAGCGCGCACTGGAGCGCCACATCATCAAGCTGCGACGGGCCAACGCCCATCTGGTGATCGCCACGCTGGGCGCCCAGGCCATGATGGAGACGGTGCAGCGCGCCAAGGAGCACATGGGCTACATGGCCCACCATGACTTCCTGACCGACCTGCCCAACCGCATCTTGCTGATGGAACGGTTGGCGCTGGCGATTGCCATGGCCAGGCGCCAGCAAAGCCGGATGGCCGTGCTGTTTATCGACCTCGACCGGTTCAAGGTGATCAACGATTCGCTGGGACATGCGGTCGGCGACCTGCTGCTGCAATCGGTCGGCCGGCGGCTGCTGTCGGTGCTGCGCGCCAGCGACACCGCCAGCAGGCAGGGCGGCGACGAATTCGTCGTGCTGCTGGCCGACGTGGCAAACGAGCGCGCGGTGTCCGAGCTGGCCGACAAGCTGTGCCTGGCGATCGCCGAGCCGTACCTGCTCGACGGCGAAACGGCGCATATCGGCGGCACGATAGGGATCAGCATGTACCCGGACGACGGCGAGGACGCCGAGACGCTGATACGCAACGCCGACGTCGCCATGTACTACGGCAAGCACAGCGGCCGCAACCGCTGGTACTTCTACCGGCCCGAAATGAATCTGCGCGCGGTCGAACGCCAGCGCACCGAGGCCGATCTGCACCGCGCGCTGAAACTGGGCGAGTTCGAGCTGCACTACCAGCCGCGCGTCAACCTGGCCAGCGGCGCCATCACCGGCGCTGAGGCGCTGCTGCGCTGGTCGCATCCCGAACTGGGCGCGGTGGCGCCGGCACGCTTCATCCCGGTGGCCGAGGATTGCGGCCTGATTGTGCCCATCGGGCAATGGGTGTTGCGCGAAGCATGCATGCAGATTTCACGTTGGAAGCAAGTCGGGCTCGATCCCGGCATCGTGGCGGTCAACATCTCCGCGCTGGAATTCCGCACCGACGGCTTCGCCGACGCGCTGCGCGCCATCCTGGCCGAGAGCGGACTGGAGCCGGCCTGCCTGGAGCTGGAGATCACCGAAGGCGTGCTGATGCGTGACGCCGGCGCCAGCACCGCCATCCTGCGCGAGCTGAAGGAAATCGGCGTCGTGCTGGCCATCGACGACTTCGGCACCGGCTATTCCAGCCTCAGCTATCTGAACCGGTTTCCCATCGACGTCCTGAAGATCGACCAGTCCTTCGTGCGCGACATCAGTACGGCGCCGGGCGACGGCATCATCGTCGGTGCCGTGATCGCGATGGGAAGCAGCCTGGGCCAGCGGGTGGTGGCCGAAGGCGTGGAGGAAACTTCGCAGCTGAATTTTCTGCGCGCCCACCATTGCGACGAAGGCCAGGGCTATCTGTTCAGCAAGCCGTTGCCCGCACCCGGATTTGCCGCGCTGCTCAGGCAGGGCCTGGACAGTTAAAACAGCCAGCCATGCCCGGTATTTCCCCCGCTGAAGGGCAATCCGGAGTATGGTGTGAGACTGTGCCGTCATAGTGGTGCGCCGCGTGGTTCCGATTTACTTATCAAGACTGGCCTGTCCCATCATGAATGACAATGCGGAATCCGATGCAGCTGCCGCATCGCCGGCACCAGCCGAGCGGGACGAACGCTACCTGCAAGCCTTGCATGACAAGGAGCTCGGCGACCTGCGCGCCCTGATTGCCCAGCTGCTGATGCAGCTGGAGCTGCTGCAGCAGCAGCATACCAGCGCGCAAACGCTGGAGAGCCATGTGATACAGCTGCGCGAGGCGAACGAGCACCTGGTGCTGGCGACGTTCAGCGCGCAGGACAAGCAAGCCAACGCGGAAGCGTCGATGCAGCGCCAGACCAACTTCCTGTCGATGCTGGCGCACGAACTGCGCAATCCGCTGCAACCCATTGCCTACGCCAATACCTTGCTGGGCAAGCTGACCGGCGGCAATCCCGAATTGCCGCGCCTGCACGCCATCATCGAACGCCAGATGAGCCATATGACGCGCCTGATCGACGACCTGCTCGACGCCTCGCGCATCAGCAGCGGCAAGATAGGCCTGGACAAATCCGCGCTGCTGCTCGAGGACATCGTGGCGCTGGCGGCGGAAGGCAGCCAGCAACGGCTCGACGCCCGGCAGCAGCAGTTGAGGATCGTGCTGCCGCCGATCCGGGTGCTGGTCTATGGCGACCGCATGCGGCTGGCGCAGGTGTTTTCCAACCTGCTCAACAACGCTTCCAAGTTCTCGCCGGAGCACGAGGTCATTGTGCTGGCCGCGCAAGTGGTGGGCAACATGGTGCAGATTTCGGTGAGCGACCACGGCATGGGTATCGCGGCCGAGCTGCAGCCGTTCATCTTCGACCTGTTCACACAAGGCCTGCAGTCGCTGGACCGGGCACAAGGCGGACTGGGCATAGGCTTGACGCTGGTGCGTTCGCTGGTCGAAATGCATGGCGGCACGGCGCGCGTGCACAGCGACGGCATAGGCTTCGGCAGCACCTTTACCGTGCTGCTGCCGCTGAGCACCGAAGTCGCCACGGCGCCCGCCCTGCCCTTGCCGCGGCTGCCCACCCCGCGCCCGCTGCATATCCTGCTGGTCGAGGACAATCTGGACGCCGCCGAAACGCTGTGCCTGCTGCTGGAACTGGGCGGCCATACGGTGGTGCCGTGCCACGACGGCGCCGACGCGGTGGAACTGGCGCTGGCGGGACACTTCGACCTGGTCATCTGCGACATCGGGCTGCCCAGCCTGGACGGCTTTGTCGTCGTCGAGCGCATCCGCGCAGGCCTGCCGGGCAAGGCGCCGTTTTTCATTGCCACATCCGGCTACAACCAGCCGCAAGACCGCGCGCGCGCCATCCGCAGCGGCTTCGATCACTATCTGGTCAAGCCGGTGGCGATCGACATGCTGCTGGCACTGATAGAGCTGCATGTACACTGACGGCCCGCAGCGGCCCGCAAGCGGCAACCATACTGATCGCTTTACTGTATTGATACTTAATTATGGCGACTAACGACGAACGGTACCAGATGATCGAGCGCAACGTGATGCGCCGCCCCGAGACCGCCAAGGCCGACACCATCGTGTTATGGGAACGGCTGGCCATCGAACTGGTCGCCATTATCGGGCACAGCGGTTTCGACACGCTGTATGCGCGCAGCATCCACATGGTGCGGGTGGAGCATCCGTGGCTGGCCGAGGGTGCCGACCCGCGCTTCGAGAAACTCAGGGCCAGCCTGGAGGGCCAGGAGCAGATGCCCGCGGGCACCGCCAGCATCGCCCTGCTCACTACTTTCACCGACACGCTGATCCAACTGATCGGCGAGTCATTGACCACTGCCATACTTCGATCGGCCTGGGGCCAGGATACTGCGGCCACTGCCGCTAAGGGAATTCAACAATGAGCAATAAAGTCAACATTCAGCGCCTGGCGACGGGTGTGCCGGGGTTGGACGAACTGCTGGGCGGCGGCATTCCGGAATTTTCATTCAATTTGCTGGCGGGCACACCAGGCAGCGGCAAGACCACGATGGCGCACCAGATCATGTTTTCGCTGGCCAACCCGAACCGGCGCGCGCTGTTCTTCACCGTGCTGGGCGAGCCGCCGCTGAAAATGCTGCGCTACCAGCAGCAGTTCCCGTTCTTCGACGTCAGCAAGGTCAACCAGTCGATCAAGTTCGTCAACCTGGCGTCCGACCTGCTGGACGGCGATTTCGACCGCGTGCTGGCGCGCATCGCCGACGAGGTGCGCAATTTCGCGCCGAGCCTGGTGTTTGTCGATTCGTTCCGCTCGGTGGTGCAATCGGCGCAGGGTGTGGACCGCGGCGCCGCCGGCCTGCAGCACTTTGTGCAGCAGCTGGGCATGCAGATGACCAGCTGGCTGGCGACCACCTTCCTGATCGGCGAATACCTGGCGCCGGAGGCGGAGTCGAGCCCGGTGTTTACCGTGGCCGACGGCATCATCTGGATGTCGCAGCTGGTGCACCGCGACGCGCTGGTGCGCAAGATCCAGGTGGTCAAGATGCGCGGCCAGGCGCAGAGCCTGGGCGTGCACACCTTCCGCATCAGCGACAGCGGCGTCGATATCTTCCCGCGCGCGATGCTCGGCGCCACCACCGCCAAAGTCACTATCGACGGCCAGCAGCGGCTGTCGATGGGCGTGCCGGAGCTCGATGCGATGATGGACGGCGGCGTGCCGGCCGGTTATTCGTTGCTGTTGGTCGGGCCTTCGGGATCGGGCAAGTCGGTGCTGGCCACGCAGTTCCTGGCCGAGGGCGTGCGCAACGGCGAGACCGGCGTGATCGCGGCGTTCGAGAAGAGTCCAAACCAGCTGCTCAGCCACCACTTGAACACGCTGATCGAGAGCGGTCAGGTCGGCGTCATCAATACCCGCACCTTGGACCTGTCGATCGACGAGATCCTGCACGACCTGGTCAGCATGATCAAGCGCATGCAGGCCAAGCGGGTGGTGATCGATTCGCTGTCCGGCTTCGAGCTGGCGCTGGCGTCGTCGTTCCGCGACGATTTCCGCGAATCGCTGTACCGCATGGTGGCGGTGCTGACGGCGATGGGCGTGACCGTGCTGATGACGGCCGAACTGGAAGACCGCTACGAGATGCTGCGCTTCAGCTCCTACGGCAACGCCTTCCTGGCCGATGCCATCGTCATGCAGCGTTACGTTGAACTGGAGGGCGAGTTCAAGCGTGTGATTTCAGTAATCAAGATACGCGCCAGCGACCATAGCAAGGAGATCCGCTTTTTTGACATCACCTCCGACGGCATCGTCATTCGCGAGCCGCTGACCCGGTATGTCGGCATACTGACCGGCCGCCCGGAGGTGGCCACGCTGCCCCACGCAGACCAGCCTTAGCCTGGCGTCCGCCGGCTCGGCGCCGGCGGCCAGGCTGGGTTTCCGCTGTCTACTTGTAGATGCCGCAGTTGATGATGTGATCTCCATACCGCTCGAAATACATCGACTTGGCTTCGATCTGCTTGCTCACCGGATTGACGAATTTATAGTCCTGCCAGCCCTTGCCCTTCGCCACGGCCAACTGGATGCGCTCGCGCATGAAGTACTTGCCGTCGGCATCCTTCAGTTCGATCAAATCCTTGCCCTGCATCTTGGGATTGGCGCCGTGCGCGATATTCTTCGCGTTTAAGTCGTTGATCGTGATGTAGAGGTCACGGTCCCTGAAACGGCCCGGCTTGCCCTCGTTGATCTCGGCAACGACCTTGTCGAACCCGTCGGTCTTGATGGCGGCGATGGCCCGGTTCACCATTGCCACCGCCTCTTCGGGGGTGCCGTGGGAATCGGCCGCCCAGCTGCTGGTGCTCAGGCTGAAGGTAAGGATGGCCAGGGCCAGGTAGAAAAATTTGCGCATGCATGTCTCCTTGGTTGTTTTAATGGTGGTCCGGTACTTCGCAATTCCCATGCCATCGCGCGCGCCCTCCTCAACCGCGGCCAAGTGCTTGATATTGTAGGCCGTTTTACCAACAGCGGCGGCGCGATTTGTGCGAAAAGCCAGCCTGATGCCACGGAGCGTTCCGGATTCCCACACGACGCCGTGTGAGGGCCAGCTTGAAAAGATGGGGATGATTTTGATCCAGATCAAAGGTTTTTCGGGCGTCGATTCATAGTATGAATACCAGCAGTCCCACATCAGATCAGATATTCCAACAGGAGTGAGCAATGGGCAAAATGATGAAGGCTGCGGTGGTGCGCGCGTTCGGCCAGCCGCTGCAAATCGAGGACGTCGCGGTGCCGACGCCGGGGGCCGGACAGATCCTCGTCAAGATCGAGGCCTGCGGGGTTTGTCATACGGACCTGCACGCCGCTCAAGGCGACTGGCCGGTCAAGCCGACGCCGCCGTTCATTCCCGGACACGAGGGGGTGGGCTATGTGGTCGAGGTCGGGGCCGGCGTCAAGCATGTCAAAAGCGGCGACCGGGTCGGCATTCCGTGGCTGTATTCGGCCTGCGGGCACTGCACGCATTGCCTGGGCGGCTGGGAGACATTGTGCGAGTCGCAGCAAAATACCGGCTATTCGGTCAACGGAGGATTCGCGGAATACGCGCTGGCCGATGCCGACTACGTCGGCCACTTGCCGAAGGATATAGGTTTCATCGATATCGCGCCCATTCTGTGCGCCGGCGTCACGGTCTACAAGGGCTTGAAAATGACCGATACCAAACCCGGCGACTGGGTGGTCATCTCAGGAATTGGCGGCCTCGGCCATATGGCGGTCCAATATGCCCGCGCCATGGGACTCAATGTGGCCGCGGTCGATATCGACGACAACAAACTGGCGCTGGCCCGACGTTTGGGCGCCGCCCTGACGATCAACGCGAAGACCACGGACCCGGCGGCCATGGTCAAAAAAGAGATCGGCGGCGCGCATGGCGTGCTGGTGACCGCCGTCTCGCCGATCGCCTTCTCTCAAGCCCTGGGCATGGTGCGCCGCGGCGGCACGGTCTCGTTAAACGGCCTGCCGCCGGGCGATTTCCCCCTGCCGATATTTGACATGGTGCTGGGCGGCATCACCGTACGCGGCTCGATCGTCGGCACGCGGCTTGATTTGCAGGAGTCGTTGATTTTCGCCGCCGAGGGCAAGGTCAAGGCGACAGTCGCCACCGATAGCCTTGACAATATCAACCATGTTTTCCAGCGCATGCGTGAGGGCGATATCGAAGGTCGCATCGTGCTCGACTTTGCCGCAAAGCCGCATTGACATCGATCGCCACGCCCGAGCACAAAAATGCCGCCCGGGGGCGGCATTTTTTCAGCATGCACACCTTGAGCGCGCGCCTACTGGATCACGCGGTAGCAAGGCGTGTACTGCTTGCCGGCCAGCTTCATGCGGTGCTGGGCCACGAACGATGCCAGCAGCGCGTCCATCGGGCCCATGATCTCCTTGTCGCCGTGTATTTCAAAGTGGCCGAACTTCTCGATGGCGCGGATGCCCTCGTCCTTGACGTTGCCGGCCACCACGCCCGAAAACGCCCGGCGCAGATTGGCCGCCAGCATGTGCACTTCCTGGTTCTTGTGCAGGCTCAGGTTGCGCATGTTCTCGTGCGTCGGCGCGAACGGCTTCTGGAATTCCTGATCGATCTTCAGGCCCCAGTTGTAGTAGTAGGCGTCGCTGCGGGATTTGCGGAACTCGCGCACCTGCTTGATTCCGGCCTGCATCTCGCGCGCCACCAGTTCCGGATCGTCGATGATGATCTTGTAGCGCTGCTGCGCCTCCGGTCCCAGCGTGTCGTGGATGAACTGGTTGATCTGCACGAAGTACTCGCGCGACGTCTCCGGACCGGTGAACACCAGCGGGAACGGGATGTCCGCGTTATCCGGGTGCAGCAGGATGCCCAATATATAGAGGATCTCCTCGGCCGTCCCCGCGCCGCCCGGGAACACGACGATGCCGTGGCCGGTGCGCACGAACGCTTCCAGCCGCTTTTCGATATCCGGCATAATGACCAGTTCATTGACGATCGGGTTCGGCGATTCGGCCGCGATGATGCCCGGCTCCGAGATGCCCAGGTAGCGCCCCTTGTGCAGGCGCTGCTTGGCGTGGCCGATGGTGGCGCCCTTCATCGGGCCCTTCATCGCGCCCGGGCCGCAGCCGGTGCAGATGTCCAGGTCGCGCAAGCCCATCTGATAGCCGACTTCCTTCGAGTAGTTGTACTCGGCGCGGTTGATCGAATGGCCGCCCCAGCACACCACCAGGTTAGGATTGAGCATAGGCTTGAGCACACCCGCGTTGCGCAGAATGTGGAACACCGAGTCGGTGATGCCTTCGGTGGCGCTCATGTCGAACTTGGGATTGTCGGTCACCTCATTGCTGACGAAGACAATATCGCGCAGCACCGCGAACAGGTGTTCGTGGATGCCCTTGATCATTTTGCCGTCGACGAAAGCGATCGCCGGCGCCCCCTTGATATCGAGCTTGATGCCGCGCTCGCGCTGCACGATGCTGATGTCAAACGATTTATACCGTTCCAGCAGTTCCTTTCCATCGTCGATAGTGCTGCCGCAATTGAGCACGGCCAGTGCGCAATTGCGGAAGATGTTATAGAGGCCGCCCTGGCTAGTGTCGAGCAGCTTGTTCACTTCCGCCTTCGAAAGGACCTCCAGCTGGCCTTCGGGCGAAATCAGGGTATCGACAACGTCATGTTCCATGATGCGTAAATCCTTATTCAAATTCGATGCATAACAGGTAAGCCTGCAGCGCCAATATACGACAACTCGGCACTTTTTGGGTCGGAGATTGCAATAGCGGGAATCACCACATTTATTAGCACAATTGACACAATCGTGCAGGACAGGCCTCAAAAAGCTGGACAGGAACCGTTTGTAGATTAAAATGGCGCCCAATTTGGATTCCCCACAAGGGAGTCTCGATCCCCTTTTCACAGATCCATAAAATTAGGAGAAGCCGCATGAGCGGTGCTACCACCACCAATACGGAAGTCGCCATTCCCGAATTCAAGCAGATCATGGGCCACCCTGCTCCGCTGTGGATGTTGTTCATGACAGAATTCTGGGAGCGCTTCGCGTTCTACGGCATCCGCTGGGCACTCGTGCTCTATGTCGTCGCCCAGTTCCACAACGGCGACCCATCCGGCCAATCCGCCGCCAACCTCGTGTACGGCTCCTACCTCGCGCTGGTGTACGCCGCCGCGCTGTTCGGCGGCTATGTCGCCGACCGCGTATTGGGCTACCAGCGCTCGATCCTGGTCGGCGCCGCCTTCATGTCGGCCGGCCTGTTCATGATCGCATTCCCCAACGAGACCGTGTTCCAGTTCGGCCTGGCCACCATCATCGTCGGCAACGGCATGTTCAAGCCGAACATCTCGACCATGGTCGGCAAGCTGTATAGCGTGGCCGATACCCGCCGCGACTCCGGCTTCACCATTTTCTACATGGGCATCAACTCCGGCGCGCTGGTCGCACCGGTGCTGACCGAGTGGCTGGCTGCCACCGTCTTCGGCCACAACGGCATGCCCGCTTACAAAGTGGTGTTCATGTCGGCCGGCGTCGGCATGTTGATCAGCCTTGTGTGGTTCTTCATCGGCCGCCGCAACCTCAAAGGCATCGGCGCCCCGGATGCGTCCAACGCCGATCCGAAGCGCCTGCTGTACGTGATCGTCGGTTCGCTGTTCGTGATTCCGGTCGTGTACTTCCTGCTGGCCGCCGGCGCCAACAAGCTGCAGGCCGTGCTGTCGGTGCTGTTCGTGCTGCTGTCGGTGATGCTGATGGTCGAAGGGATCAGGAACGGCAAAGTGGCGCGCGACAAGGTCATCGCCATGCTGGTGATCTTCTTCTTCAATATCATGTTCTGGATGTTCTTCGAGCAGGCGGGCAGCTCGTTCACCTTCCTGGCCGAGAACATCATCAACCGCAAGATGTTCGGCGACTGGATCTTCCCGGTGGCGTGGTTCCAGACCGTGAACTCGCTGGCGATTATCGCCTTCGCTCCGGTGATCGCCTTCATCTGGGTCATGCTGGGCAAGAACAACCCTTCGATCCCGCGCAAATTCGGCCTGGGCCTGCTGTTCAACGGCTCGGCCTTCGGCCTGCTGATGTACGCGCTGTCGATGCTGGTCGATATCGACAACAAGATCCCGTTCTGGACCCTGTTCATGGTCTACGTGCTGCAATCGGTCGGTGAACTGTGCCTGTCGCCTATCGGCCTGTCGATGGTGACCAAGCTGGCGCCTACCCGCCTGGTGGGCCTGGGCATGGGCGGCTGGTTCCTGTCTACCGGTATCGGCAACAACCTGTCGGGCATCTTCGCCTCGGCGGTCAGCGGCGAAAGCGGCATGTCGGTGACGTCGGCGCTGTCCGGCTACACCTTCGGCTTCTGGTCGCTGATGGCGGGCGGCGTGCTGCTGTTCCTGCTCGCACCGTTGATCCAGAAGCTGATGCACGGCGTGAAATAAAAAGCCAGACTATGAAAAACGGCGCTTGATTCAAGCGCCGTTTTTTTTATTTGATCGGATGCGCAAGCAGCCAGGCTTGCAGCGTGTCGCCGGCGTCCTGCGGCAGGTGCAGGCCCAGTTTCGAGCGCCGCCACAGGATGTCCTGCGCGGTGCGCGCCCATTCGTAGCGGCGCAGGTATTCCACTTCCGCCGCGTACAGACCCGGCGCGATCTCGTCGCCCATCGTTTCAATGCCCTCTTTCTGCGCCAGCAGCGTGTGGATGCGCGTGCCGTACGCGCGGGCATAGCGCATCGCCAGCAACGGCGGCAGCCAGCTGTAGCGGGCGCAGACCCCGTTCACCCAGGTGTCGAATTCCTTGACCGAACGGTTCTGCGGCTCTGCGCCGAACAAGTCGCCGCCCGGCAGGCAGGCGTTGTGGGTCCAGCCGCCGTGGCGGTTGCCCAGCGTCTTGGCGATCTGGTCGACCGCCTCCTCGGCCAGCTTGCGGAAGGTGGTGATCTTGCCGCCGAAAACGCTGAGGATGGGTGCGCCGTCGCTGTCGACCTCCAGCCGGTAGTCGCGGGTGACGGCCTTGGCGTCCGCGCCATCCTCCACCAGCGGACGCACGCCCGAGTAGGTCCACACCACGTCGTCCGGCACGATGGGCTGGACGAAATACTCGCTGGCCAGCTGGCACAGGTAGGAGATTTCATCCGCGCTGATGGCGACCTGGTTGGCGTCGCCGTGATAATCGAGATCGGTGGTGCCGATCAGCGTAAAGTCGCGCTCATACGGAATGGCGAACACGATGCGGCCGTCGCGGTGCTGGAAGATGTAGGCATTGTCATGCTCGAAGATGCGCCTGACGATGATATGGCTGCCCTTGATCAGCCGCAGGTGGCCGCCGCCCTCCTTCGGCACCGCCGCATGCAGGAAGTCCGCCGTCCACGGCCCGGCCGCGTTGACCACGAAGCGGGCATTGACGCGGATGTCGCCGCAGCCGGCCTTGTGCAGCGCCGCCTCCCAGCCGCCGGTCTTGCGCACCAGCGCGGTGCAGGCGGTCTGGGTCAGGATGGTCGCGCCCTTCTCGCAGGCGTCGATGGCGTTCAGCACCACCAGCCGCGCGTCGTCGACCCAGCCGTCCGAATAGATAAACCCGCGCCGGAATTCCGGCTTGAGCGGCTTGCCCGCCGGGTGGCAGCGCAGGTTGATGCCGGCCGACGCGGGCAGCAGCTCGCGCTTGGCCAGCAGGTCGTACAGCATCAGGCCGGCCCGTATCATCAGCGCCGGGCGCTGGCCTTCGGCATGCGGCATCACGAAGCGCAATGGCCACATGATGTGCGGCGCGGCGCGCAGCAGCACTTCGCGCTCGATCAGCGCCTTGCGCACCAGGTTGAATTCGTAGTACTCCAGATAGCGCAGGCCGCCGTGTATCAGCTTGGTGGAAGCGGACGACGTGTGCGAAGCCAGGTCGTCCTTCTCGCACAGCACCACCGACAATCCCCGCCCCGCCGCATCGCGCGCGATGCCGGCGCCATTGATGCCGCCTCCCACCACCAGGACATCGCAATCGAGAGTGTGCTGCGGTTCCGCCATGTCTTCCCCGGTAGAGCAAATAGATATAGATACCTAGTACGTTACGACAAAATCACCATTAGTCATAGGGCTGAGCGGCCATATTTGCAGAAAATAACACTTTCTTCTTGCTTACTCTTTAAGTGTGGCCAAATTTTGATGGTCTATAATCCGGTAACCGATGCAACCGTGAGACTGAGTTTTGACTGCTTCCCCCATCGATTTCACCAAGTGGCTCACCCGCCGTAATGCCATCCGCGGCTTCATCCTGGCCGGCGTCGCCGCGCTGGTGGCCGGCGCCCTGCTGCTGGGCTACCTGCTGCTGTACGTGGCCCCCAACCTGCCGTCGCTCGACGTCATCACCGACTACCGGCCCAAGATCCCGCTGCGCATCTACACCGCCGACAACGCCCTGATCGGCGAATTCGGCGAGGAACACCGCGATTTCGTGCCGATCAAGGACATCCCCGAGATGATGAAGAAGTCCGTGCTGGCGATCGAGGACAAGCGTTTTTATGAACATAATGGTATCGACTGGCGCCGCGCGCTGGGCGCCGCGCGTGCCAACCTGGGCGGTGCCATGCGCCAGGGCGGCTCCACCATCACGATGCAGGTGGCGCGCAACTTCTTCCTCACGCGCGAGAAGTTCTACGGCCGCAAACTGAATGAAGTCATGCTGGCCTATAAGATCGAGGCCGCGCTGACCAAGGAACAGATCCTCGAGCTGTACATGAACCAGATCTACCTGGGCCAGCGCTCGTTCGGCTTCGGCGCGGCGGCGCAGGTCTATTTCGGCAAGTCGCTGAAGGACCTCGATGTCGCCGAGATGGCGATGCTGGCCGGCCTGCCGCAGAATCCCGCCCGCCACAACCCGGCCGTCAATCCCAAGCGCGCCAAGCAACGCCAGCACGTGGTGCTGAAGTCCATGCGCGAGCTGAACTACATCACCGAAGACCAGTACCAGAAGGCGCTGCACGAGACGCTGCACGTCAGCCACAAGGGCCAGGAATTCGACACCCACGCCGAGTACGTGGCCGAGCTGGCGCGCCAGGTGGTGTATGCGCAGTTCAAGGAAGATTCGTACACCAAGGGCATCAGCGTCTACACGACGATCCTGAAGGCCGACCAGAACGCCGCCTATGAGTCGATGCGCCGCAATGTGTTGAACTACGACCAGCGCCACGGCTACCGCGGCCCGGAAGCCTTCATCACGCTGCCGGCCGGCGAGGACGAGCGCGACGACGCCATCGAGGAAGCGCTGCAGCGCCGCCCGGGCAGCGACCGCCTGATACCGGCCGTGGTGCTGGAAGCGGGCCCCAAGGCGGTCAAGGTGCAGAACCCGTTTGGCGAGGAAATCACCATCACCGGCGACGGCCTGAAACTGGCGTCCAACGCGCTGAGCGAGAAGGCCAAGGACACTGTGCGCCTGCGTCCGGGCGCGGTGATCCGCATCATGCAGGACAAGAAGGCCTGGAGCATCACCCAGGTGCCGCAGGTATCGGCGGCGTTCGTGTCGATGGACATGGTCAGCGGCGCCTACCATGCGATGGTCGGTGGCTTCGATTACAACCTGCAGAAGTTCAACCACGTGACGCAGGCCTGGCGCCAGCCCGGTTCGTCGATCAAGCCTTTCGTGTATTCGGCGGCGCTGGAAAAAGGCTTCTCGCCGGCGACGATGATCAACGACGTGCCGCTGGACCTGACCGGCGCGGAGACCGGCAACGAGCCGTGGAGCCCGAAAAACGACGACGGCAAGTTCGACGGCCCCATCACCATGCGCCGCGCGCTGGCGGAATCGAAGAACGTGGCGTCGGTGCGCATCCTGCGTTCGATCACCGTGCCGTTTGCGCATAACTACCTGGGCAAGTTCGGCTTCGACCTGTCCAAGCATCCGAAAAACCTGACCATGACGCTGGGCACCGGCTCGGTCACGCCCAACCAGTTGGCCGGCGCCTACGCCGTATTTGCCAACGGCGGCTACACGGTGGAACCCTATTTGATCGCCAAGATCGTCGACGGCAACGGCAAGCTCATTTCCGAGGCCAAGCCGCGCACCACGCTGCCCGACGACGCCCGCGTGCTCGATCCGCGCAATGCCTTTGTCATCGACGGCATGCTGCGCGAGGTCACGCGCTCGGGCACCGGCGCGGCCGTGGGCAAGCTTGGCCGCGCCGACCTGGCCGGCAAGACCGGCACCTCCAACGACGCGGTCGACGGCTGGTTCGCCGGTTACGGCGGCGGCATCGTGGCGGTGTCGTGGATGGGCTTTGACGATTCCAAATCGCTGGGCGGCAAGGAGTTCGGCGCGACGGCGGCGCTGCCGATCTGGATCGACTACATGAAGGTGGCGATGCAGAATCGTCCGGCGCAAGAACGCCAGGTGCCGACCGGCCTGACCCAGGTGGGCGGCGAATGGCTGTACGACGAGTTCACCGGCGACGCCGCGCGCCACTCGCTGGACATGGACGAAGCCGACGCGGTGCCGGGAGCGGAGAACGTCACGCCGCAGCCTACGGGCGCAACGCCACCGCCACCACCGCCGCCATCTAACTAAGGGGCGAGATAGCCGCGCATCATGCGCACGGCACTATCGGCAAACTGGTCCGGGCTGACATCGGCAGCCCGGTACTTCCAGCGCTTCACATACCAATCCTGGAACATGGCCATCACGTGCGCGGCCAGCAGTTCCGGCTTGCCTTCCGCCCGCCGCGGCATCTGCGCGATCACCCCGGCGATCAGCGCCTGCACATGCAGCTCCGATTCCTTGGCCGTGTTGCGCTGAGCCGCCTGCAGCACGCGCGAATCCATGAAGACGAAGTAGAACCACGGCTGCAAGATCTCCGACACGTAGATCGACGCCCGCACCAGCGCTTCCAGCTTGTCCAGCGGGTCGGTGACGTCCTCGAACATGCGCGGCATTTCGTGGGTGGCGTGGCGCACCACGTCCTCGATCATTTCCGCCAGTTGGTCCTTGCCGCTGATGTAGCCATACAGGCCGCCCATCGACAGCCCCGTCTCTCGGCACAGGTCGCGCAGGTTCATCGCGCGGAAGCCGACGTCGTTGGCCAGCTTGAAGGTGGCGCGGAATATCTTTTCCAGATTTTCCAGCGCAGGTTTGCGGCGCTTGACCGTGATGCGCCCGGCATTGTGGTCGAGCAGATAGGCCCAGATATTTTCGCCGTCCAGCGGCGTCATCGCCTGGAATTGTTGGAAGTCGAATTGTGCCTGCAAGGTTGTCTCGATGTGATTTTTGGTCCGATTATAGCGCAGGAAAACAACTCCGCTCAGCAGGAATGCAATTTGGCTCCGCAGGCCTAGCGTGCGGACTGCAAGGCCAACGGCTCGGTGCTACATTTTACTGACCGGGACGCATATCCGGATCACAAAATAATCGGAGACCACAAATGCAAAAACGCTTCTGGAAGATCGTCGCGATCTGTCTGATCGCCCTCACCTCGCTGCCCGCCCCGTCCTGGGCAGCCGGCTACACGCAGACCAGATACCCGATCGTGCTGGTGCACGGCCTGTTCGGCTTCGACAGCGTGGGCCCGGTCGACTACTTCTACGGCATCGCCTCGGCGCTGCGCAGCGGCGGCGCCGACGTCTATGTGACGTCGGTGTCGGCGGCCAACAGCACCGAGGTGCGCGGCGAGCAGCTGCTGGTGCAGGTCAAGCAGATCCTGGCCGCCACCGGCGCCGCCAAGGTCAACCTGATCGGCCATAGCCATGGCGGCCCGACCGCGCGCTACGTGGCATCGGTGCGGCCGGACCTGGTGGCGTCGGTCAGCAGCGTGGGCGGCGTGAACAAAGGCTCCAAGGTGGCCGATGTGCTGATCGGCGCCGTGCCGAATGTGACCTACAGCCTGGCCAACGCGGTATCGGGCTTGATCAGCTTCCTGTCCGGCAGCCCGACCTTGCCGCAGAACGCGCGCGCGGCGGCGACCTCGCTGAGCACCGCCGGCACGCTGGCGTTCAACAGCCGCCATCCGGAAGGCGTGCCGACGTCCGCCTGCGGCGAAGGCGCGTACCAGGTGAACGGCGTGTCCTACTTCTCGTGGAGCGGCGCCCAGCCGTACACCAATGTGCTCGACGCCAGCGATCCCGTGCTGGCGCTGACCGCGATCGCCTTCGACGGCGCCAAGAACGATGGCCTGGTCAGCAGCTGCTCCAGCCACCTGGGCCGCGTGATCCGCGACGACTACGCATTGAACCATCTCGATGAAGTCAATCAGCTGATCGGCATCACCAATCTGTTCGAGACCAGCCCGGTGACCATCTTCCGCCAGCAGGCCAATCGCCTGCAGGGCCTGGGACTGTAAGGAGCGGGCAATGAACACAAACGCAAAACTGTCGTGGATCATGGCGCTGGCCGCCGTCCTCGGTGCCGGCCTGTATCTGACGCAGGCGCGCAACGAGGCGCCAACGGCGCCGGCCAAACCCGCCGATGCTAATTATTTTGCGTTTGTGCGCTCGATGGAGGGCACGCGTCCCGACGGCGATATCCGCCAGGACGGTGCCGACAAGCTGGCCGTCAACGCCGAACTGGCCTACCTGTTCGACTACTACCTGGCGGGATTGGGCGAGAAGCCGCTGGACGCGATACGCACCGAAATCGGCCGCGAGCTGGATCGCCGCCTGAGCGCGAAACCGGCGGCGCAGGCCAGGCGGTTGCTGGACGCCTACCTGGCCTACAAGCGCGCGCTGGTCGACGTCGAGCGCGGCCTCCCGCTGGTGGCGGATCAGGCGCAGGGCGCGCGCCAGCGGATGGACGCGATGCGCCGCCTGCGCCTTGCCTACTTCAGCGCGGAGGAAGCCGAAGGCCTCTTCAGCGCGACCGACGCCTACGACCTCGATGCGCTGGCACGGCTGGAAATCAACAACGACAAGAGCCTGACCGACGCGCAGCGCAAGGAGCGCATCGCCGCGCTGGACGCGCGGCTGCCGCAAAAAGTACGCGAGGAACGTGAAGCGCCGACCAAGGTGCTGCGGTTGGAGGAATCGGTGGCGCAGGCGCGCGCGCAAGGAGCTGGCGACAATGAGATCTACCGCATGCGCTCAAGCGCCCTGTCGCCCGAAGCCGCCGCGCGGCTGGCCGACGTCGACCGCGAGGAAGCCGACTGGCAGCGCCGCATCGCCGCCTACCAGGCGCAGCGGCAACAACTGCAGCAGCAAAACCGCTCCGATCCCGCCGCACTGCAGCAACTGCGGGACAGCGGCTTTACCGGCGACGAGCAGAAACGGCTGGCAGCATACGAATAATGCTTGGGAATTAAGCAGTGCTACGGGCGACCCAGGCGGGATTGGCGATCATGGCGCGGGCGCGGGCATGCGCGGCTTTGTCGGCCTGGCCGCAGTGGTCCCAGGCGGACGCCAATCCGTTCAACGCCTGAGCGGAGCGCGGTTGCAGGCTGACCGCTCGTCCGTAGGCCCGGGCCGCGTCGGCGAACTGGCCGCACGCCAGCGCGGCGCGTCCCAGTCCGCTCCACGCCTCCGCATCCTGAGGACAGTGTGCGGTGGCCGCGGCAAAGCTGGCCACGGCCTGGCTCCACGAGGACTGCATCTCATGCATGCGGCCCAGCCACAAATGCGGGTTGACCGGCGGCTTGGCAAGATGGGTGAGCGCCATCAGGCGCCGGGATGCCTGCTGCCAGTCGCCGCGCGATAGTGCCAGGACGCCGTAGACCGCGTCGGCCCAGGCGCCTCCTTGCTGCACCAGGGGGAATTCCCGTACCAGCGCCTCGCATGCGGTGCTTTGACCGGCCAGCAGCAGTTGTTCCGCCAACGCGATACGCACCGGCAGCGCGTCCGGGAAGCGCTCGCTCAGCGCGCGCATTTGCGCAATGCCATCATCGCGGCGCCCGCGCTGCAAGGCCATGTTGGCAAGCGCGAGGCGGGTTTCACATTCAATTGACCTGGCAAACGCCAGTTGCGGACCGAAGTCGGGCAGTTCCAGGCCCTCGCCCTCGAACAGGGCCGGATCGATGGGCGCCGCATCGGGGGTGAGCGCAATTTCGCCCTGCCTGATGGGCGGCGGCAGCGTCGTCCCCGGCGCGGCGACGATCTCGGGCCGCGAGGTAAAGGCTTCGTCGACGACGCTGCCGTCCAGCCCCGCGGGTAGCGGCAAGCCTGCGGCGGCGGCCAGCGTGGGCAGCACGTCGCAAGCGTTGACCGGTCCGATGGTACGGTCGCGCGCGATGCCTGGACCAGCCATGATGATGAAGCCGCCGTTCGCCGGCGTACCGTTCGACATGACCGCGCACAGGGCGCTCGGCCCGGCCAGCTTGAAGTAGCGTCCGCAGACCAGATCGAGAAAGTGGTAGCAGCGCGCCATGCTGAGCTGCACGGCGGCGGCGTCCTGTTGTCCTTCCAGCAGCGCCGCCACCGCCGCCGGCAGCGCTAGGCGCAGCATCAGCAGCCTGGCATCGCGTTGCTCCAGCATGGCGGTGCCGATCGCGTGCAGGGTCACGCACTGTGCCAGCGCCGCCGCCATCGCCGGGGCCAGCAGGTTTTTTGTCGCGTCCGCGAAATCGCCCAGCAGGAAGCCGATATCGCGCGCGCCAAGGTCCTCCGGCGCCATGCGCAGCTCGTGCACCAGCTCGCGCAACTCGGGTGGATGGACCGCGTCCGGCGCCAGCGGCCACGCTCTTCCGTCGCCGTCCGGCGCCATCTCCACACCCGGCGCGAACGTCTGCCCGTGGCGCAGTTGCAGGGCGCGGGTGCCAGGCCAGCCCACCACGGCCGCGCTGCGCCCTGCCGCGTCGGCCCAGTGCCAGGCCGCCGGGGTGCGCAATGCGCCGGCGCCGGCGCTTTGCGCGAAGAGCGAATCAGGCAGCAATTCCAGCGGGTGCAGCAGGCCGTGCCGGTCCGGCAGCGTGCCGCTGGCGACGCTGGCCCAGCCGCTGTCGGCGCAGGACGGCAGTGGAAAGTCGAGCCGGCCGCAAGCGCCGGCGTCGATCAGCGACGACAGCATGGGCAGCATGCCGCGCTCGGCCAGCTGCTGCAACAGGCTCCAGTCCATGCCGTCGATGGCCAGCATCAGCAAACGCGGTTCAGATGGCAAGGGCATAGCTGGAGGTGGTTTGTATGAGTTCAGCGCCGGAGCGGCGCGCCATGCCCAGCGTGGCGCGCGATTCGTCGTTGCAGTGGAAGCGGCAACGCGCCAGTCCCCGTTCCAGCAATACCACGCTCGACGCCTGCAGCAGCATCAGCGCGGGCCAGCCATTGCGGTAACGCGGGTGCGTGAGCCACAAGTCGACCGCCGGCAAGCCCTGGTCGCGATTGCACAGCAGGAAGCCTATCAACTGCCCGTCCAGCATCAGCGCAAAGGACAGGGCCGCGTTTTGCGGATCGTCGCAGGTTTGCTCGAAGTGACGCAACAGGTCGGGGCGCGGCTTAAAGCTGTGCAGCGCATGCAGCTGGGCCGCCGCCTGCCAATGGCGGGGCTGCAGCGGTTCGGCGCGCGCCCCGACCGGCAGGCGGCCGGCCGCCGAGAGGCGTTCGAGAAAGTCGGTGCAATGCAGATGGCCGGCCGCGGAATCGGCTTCGAAATAGTAGAGGGTGCGGCGGCGCACGGCGCCCATGCGGGACAGGAAAGGTGGCGCCTCGCTATCGGTCCACTCATGCCAGCTATGCAGATAGTCGACATCCCAGCGCGCGGCAAGCGCACGCAGGGCGCCCAGCAGCGCGCTTCCGACGCCTTGCCCGCGTCGCGAGGGCAGCACGAAGATGCCGGCGCGCAGGCCGGGCATGCGATTATCCTTGGAGTCGACCGAAAACGCGGCAACGCCGGCGACGCCGTCCATCCCGGGGTGGAACGCGACCAGGATCGCTTCCGGAGGCACGCCCTGGTTGGCCAGGTAAGGCATCAGGGCGAATGCCAGGTCGACTTCGCCGCCACGCGCCGTTCGGATCTGCAAACCGCTGCCCGTGTCAAGCCCGCGCGCGGCGGCGGCGCGCCGCCCGGATGGCGCCGCGATAGGCGCCCAGGCCAGCCAGGCCGGTGGCGAGCATTGCCAGCGACGACGGCTCGGGCACCGGGCTGATGGAGGCCGCAGCCCCTGCAACGACGGCAGCACCGGTATTGTCATAGCCCACCGCGTTGATGTAGGTAGCGTACTCGCCGCTGAAAGAAACAATCGTAGCGTCCACCCATCCATAGTTGACCTGGGTGCCGTCAAGGAACGAGAATGGCAGCAGGACGGCAAAACCAAGACTATTTTCAACTTGCCTGTGGTTCGCGTAGAGGTCTTGGTCGTGCATCTCGTAATTCACTGACTGCGCAAGCGTGCCGCAAGAGCCCCTCTTGCAGTCGCCGCCGTTTGGGTACACCTTGGTGTAAACAATAGTTTGATGGGTATAGGCCAATCGCTCCGATGGCAGCATGTCCAGCGCTGGGCCGATCAGGCTCCCGGGCGCAACACTATTTCCGACACCCAAGCCACTGGCGTAAATACCCGTGTCGTACAAGTCGACCGGCTGCAGTGCGCTGGTGGGAGGCTGGGTGGTTCCTGTGTAGATATCCGCCTTGGTGTAAGTGTAGTCGATCGTGCCGTTGTGATCGACATCGAACGAGTTGGTCAAGTACTTGTCCTTGCCCACCGTGGTCTGGACGCCAGAGTATGGTAAAGGGTTGTTGAATTCATGGGTGACGATGACGTCGGCGCCGGCGCTTGCGGCGGACATGGCTAGTACGGCGGCGGCGCCAGCCTTGTACGAGATGGTCGGTTTTGCTGGAGCTTTGGTGTGGTTTGGCATAAGGGTTCGGTGCGGTACTGTAATTCTTGCTTATTTTATATTGCGCACTGGCATGCGTCTGTAGAACAAATGTGCTACAGACAAACTTGGCAATGTAGGCATGCTCAGGCCGCCCGGGTCTTGCGCCGGAGCGGGAGCCACAGGGTGAAGCGCGTGCCCGCCGGCCCCGAGTCCCAGCTCACCGTGCCGTCAACGGCCTGGGCGCGGCGGCGCTGGTTGGCCAGGCCGCGGCTCGCGGCACTGCCGGCCGCCTTGTCAACATCGAAACCCTGGCCGTTGTCTTCAATGCTGATCTGCACGCCGTCACCCAGCACCCCGGTGCCGACCAGGATCTCGCTGGCATGGGTGTGACGCAAGATGTTGGCGATGCCTTCCTGGACGATGCGCAAAATGTGCAAGGCGCTGGAAGGGTCGAGCCAGTCCAGGGCGGGCAGCGCCTGCGCCCGCCACAACAAGACGATGCCCGTGCCCTCCAGGCGAGGTTCCAGGCGGAAGCGCAGCGTGGCCAGCAACAGCAGCAGGTCGGCTTCGACCGGTTCCATCGAGTCGATGGTCAGTTTCAAATCATCCAGGCAATCCTTGAGGATTTGCGCGACCTTCAGCTCGTTCACGCCCCCTTGTTCGACCGAGCGGATGGCGCTGATCAGGGACGAACCCAGGCCGTCGTGCATGTCCTGCATCAGGCGCTGGCGCTCGTCGCTGATGGTTTGCCGGTATTCCACTTCGCGCAGGCGCTGATGGCTTTGTTCCAGTTCGGCCTCGCGCGCCCGCAGGCGCTGCGCCAGGCTGGCGTTGAGCAGTTCCACCTGGTGGATGGCGTCGATATAGCGCCGGTACATCAGCGTGCCAAAAACGGCAAAACAGACGGCGTTGGAATAAGCGCCCAGATACCAGCCTTCCGGACTGACGACGTTGTTTTGCAGTAGCCAGTCGGCAAACCCCTGCAAGAGTACGACACCGAGGCCGACCGCCACCAGCCTGCCCTCCCTGGTATCACGCCAGGCGGCGATACCGCCGACCAGGAAGACCGTGCTTCCCATCAGGGCCGCGACGGCATAGATCAGCGGGGTCACGCTGGGCGTATTGGGCAGCACCGCCAACGCCGGCAGGGTCGTCACGGCGACCAGGACGGTGACGGCGATCAGGCCGCGCGTGAGCCACGGCAGCTCGCGGCCATGCAGCAGGCGCAGGAAGAAATGCAAGGTCGCGACGAGCCAGAACAGGGCGTTGACGGTCAGCCAGGCAAACCAGTCGTTCGCGATCGGCAAGCCCACATAGAAATGCAGGCCGCGCAGGAAGGCGGTGGCGGAAAGCGCAAAGAACAGCAGATAGCCGATCTCGTGGCGGCGCCGGACCCACACAAAAAAAGCGAAGATGCCGACCGCCAGGAAGGCCGCGCTCAGCATCGCGGGCAGTTCCTGCTGCAGCCAGCGACGCGACTGGTAACGCAGGCTCAGGGCATCCGGCGGCCCAAGCCACAGAGACGACACCGCCACCTGGGACTTGCTGGTGTGCTCCAGGCGGATCAGGATCTCGTCCAGGGGCGCGCCACCGGCTGGCGCGTCGAGCACCACCCACAGCGGCGTGCGGGTGCTGTTCCATAACGGCCCCTGTCGCTGCGCCTGATGGACCAGATGGCCGTTCGCATACACGGCGATGGTGCCGTCCGTCTTGACGCGCGCGCCATACAGCGCCAACGGTCCCGGCGTCTTGACGAGGCCGCGCGTGGACAGCCTGAGCCAGGTCGTTGCGTGGGCTTGCGCCGCGCCGTACGCCCGGGCCTGGCGCAGCAGAGCGATCGGCATCGCCAGCGGCAGTTGGACGCGGCGCCAGTCTGCCGGCAAGGCCGCGCTGTCCTGCACGGGCGGGGGCTCGGCGAAACTGCCACTGTCGACGGCCTGCCAATCGGCCGCCGTCAGCTGCGTGCTGGCTCCGGGCGCATGCACGCCGCCCGCCAGCAGATACAGGACCGCGACGGCTGCCAGCAGCGCGGCCGAAACGATCAGAAGCACAGGGGAAAAGACGCGCTGGGGCAGAACTATCATCGGGTGGAGGATGGGCGGATGGAGGGCTAATCGGGCAGCAGGCCCTGGACGCGGGCCTCATAGATGGCTTCGCTCTTGGACTTGACCTTGAGCTTGCTGTAGATGCGGCGCACAAAGCTGCGCACCGTGAAATGCGACAAGTCCATCAGCTTGGCGATCTCCTGTGCCGTGAAACCCTTGGTGATGTAGTCAAGCACCTCCAGTTCACGGGCCGACAATGGCGGGGGCCCGGCCGGCGGCTCCCGGTTCGTCAGGGGCGCGGCGCTGAGCCGGAAGCGCGACAGTACCTGGCGCGCGATGATCGGGCTGATCGGACTGCCACCGCTGGCGAGGCTGCGGATCTCGTCGACCATCCTGGCCGGCGAACTGTCCTTGAGCAGATAGCCCACAGCCCCCGCTTCGATCGAACGCATCACGTGCATTTCATCGCCAAAATTGGTGCTGACCATGACGCTGCAACTTGGCCACTGCAGTGTCGCCGCGCGGATGACGTCGACGCCCGAGCCGTCCGGCAAACCCAGATCGACCAGCAGCACGTCCGCCGGGGCCGAGCGCAGCATGGCCAGCCCTTCGGCCTGGCTGCCGGCGCGGCCGGACAGGCACATGTCCGGAGCGGCCTGCACCACGCGGATCAAGGCTTCGAGAAAGCCGGGATCATCCTCGACGATGGCGACGCGAATGGCGCGCTGCTGTTGCTGGTTGTGATCGGTGGTTGTCATGCCGCGATTGTAGCGGAGCGGATAGGCGATTTGGGAATTTCGTCGTGCGCGACATGCCGATCGCCTTGGCGACCGCGTTCACGCCGCCGCGCCCAGGACTGCGCGCTTCCGCCGCCGCCCATATGCGCAATGCAGCTACTCCTTAATGCACGTAGCGGGCGATAAAATACACGCCGCCCATTAACAGTGAGGCAAAGCCATACAATTTCCACGTATGGCTCATCAAGGTTTTCTGCAGCTCGTCGCGATGATTCGCCATGGCGGCATTCAACTCTTCCCTTTGCTTGGCCAGCGCGGTATAAAAATCCTCACGCTGTTTCGCCAGTGCGGTTTGAAATTCTTCCCGCTGCTTCGCGAGTGCGGTTTGAAATTCCTCGCGCTGCTTCGCAAGTGCGGTAAAAAAGTCCTCCCGCGTCTTCGCAAGCACGGCATTAAACTCCAGCTTTTGCTCGTACAGGCTTTTCATGATGCGCTCGGTCGAGATATGGATCTCTCCCCGCACGGCGTGGATTTCCCCACGCAGCGATTGCACATCATCCTTGGTCGCAAAGCCTGTACGTATAACTGCCACATCAACCTCCATTGCCGCGATGCGGGCTTCCATCGCCGCAAGGCGCGTATCGACTCTTGCATCATATGCGCCGCGTGGCGCGTTTTCAATGTGACTCCCGTTGTCATTGGACGACATGATTTGCTCCTCGAAGCACGTGGCCGAACTGCCAAGCTACTCCAGACCGCTCCACTTCGATTGAGCCACATCAAACAAAAAAAAGCAGCCTCAAGGGCTGCCTTACTGTACTACTGCGCCAGATAGTGGCTTGCTTTATTGTTGGTTCTCGTCGGTCAATATGATGCTCCGTCGGGATACCGTCAATCACATTCTTTCAGTCTGTGGCGCCGAGTGCACAGTTGTAGGTTAAGCTTGCGGTTTTGACACTCGGAACACCGAAACATGGAACCACTGGACATCGTCGACACCCAGAACGACACCCCCGCCACCGGCAAGAAACTCAACGCCACCGTCGCCATCACCGTCGCCCTGCTGGCCACCTTCATGGGCATCTGCAAGGTCAAGGACGACAACATCAACCAGGGCATGCAACAGGCCCAGGCCAACCGGGTCGACCACTGGGCGTTCTACCAGGCCCGCAACGTGCGCGAGGAAGTCGCCAAATCCACCGTGGTGCAATTGCGATTGGCGGCGGCTGGCAAGCCGGCGGCGGAACAGGCGGCGTACCAGGAAGCGATCCAGCAATATGAGAAGGTGGCGCAGGATCAGGCCAGCAAGAAGGCCGAAGCCAAGGCGCAGGCCGAGCAGGACCAGAAAACCTACGACGCGGCCAATTTCAAGGACGACCAGTTCGACCTGTCCGACGCCCTGCTGGCGATCGCCATTTCCCTGCTGGCCATCACCGCGCTGACCCAGTTGTGGGCGCTGTACTTCACGGCGCTGGTGCCGACCGCCTTCGGCGTGCTGATGGGCTTGTCCGGCCTGGCCGGCTGGGGCCTGCACCCGGACTCGCTGATCGCGCTGCTGTCCTAGCAGGCGCTTAACCGCCGATCACGCGGTTGCGGCCGGAGCGCTTGGCCTCGTACATGGCGGCGTCGCCGGCCGAGATCAGGCGTATCAGGTCGTAGCCGTGCTCGTCCGAAGAGACCACGCCCACGCTGGCGGTGTAGCGCACCGACAGCGCGTCGATCTCCACCAGTTCCAGTTCGATGCGGGCGCGCAGCCGTTCGGCGACCTTGGTCGCCCCATCCAGATTCAGGCCGTCGAGCACCAGCACGAACTCCTCGCCGCCAAAGCGCGCCAGCAAGTCGTAGGGCCGCAGCTCCAGCCTGAGCACCTGCGCGATATGCCGCAGCACCTCGTCGCCAACCGGGTGGCCGTAGGTATCGTTGATCAGCTTGAAATGGTCGATATCGACCATGATGAGCGCCATGCTGCGGGAGGCGCGCAGTGCGCGCAAACCGACCCGCTTGCCGTGGATTTCCAGCCCGGCACGGTTCAGCGCGCCGGTCAGCGCATCCAGCGTCGACAGGTGGCGCAGGCGTTCGGCATAGCGCCACATCACCATCAGGATCAGGCCGAAGGCGATGCAGACCTGCGACAGCGGAATCGCCAGCAAGGTCATGCCCATCACCCGCGAACTGGCGACGTCGCCCGCATCGGCGTGGAGCAACATGTGCGCGCCGCGCAGGAACATGGCCAGGCCCAGCACCGTGAAGCCGATCAGGCTGATGGCGATGCCGCGCCAGCCGCCGTGCCGCGCGATCGTCGCCGCACACCACCAGTTGAGCAGGGCAAAATAAAAGCCGCTAAAGCACAGCCGCGCGCGCAGGCTGGGGACGATGACGGTAAAGTAAGCAGGTATCAACATCGCCAGCGCGGTGGCGATGGCGACGGTGCGCCATGGCAGCGTGTCCGAGCCATGCACGCGCAGGCCGCGCAGCACCAGCATATTGCCGAACGCGATCACGCCATAGCCGAGAATAGTGTTGAAGATGGGCGGGGCGCTGTCCAGGTTGGCCATCGCCAGGCCAAGCGCCACCAGCAGGTTGCCCGCCGCCCACCAGCGCAGTTCGGGCGGACTGCCGGAATAACATGCGGAAGCAATCAGCAGCGCCGTCGTCAACAGCGTGATGCAGACTTGAACCAGCAATAAGGTGTCGAAATTGAGCACGCTGAGGTCCGTCCTGATGATGTGACAATGTATCTCAGTGCAACACAGGTGGCAATCGCTCATGCAAAATAGAAACAAAAAACCGCAGTCGGCCGGTCAAATTCGCGGAGGAAACCGCGCATATCGGTTAAAGTGGCGCTTATAGCAATTTATCCATTTCAGCCATGGCCTACCCTATCGAGCACAAGCTGGTCATCGGCATCGCCTCCAGCGCGCTGTTTGACCTCACCGAATCGCATAAAATCTACCTGGAAGGCGGCGCCGAGGAGTACCGCAAGTACCAGGAACAGAATATCGACGTCATCCTCGGCAAGGGCGTGGCGTTTCCGTTCATCCGCCGCTTTCTCGGCATCAACAAGCACTACGCGCAATCGGCGCCGGTCGAGGTGGTGCTGTTTTCGCGCAATTCCCCGGAAACCGGGCTGCGGGTGATGAATTCCATCGCCCATTACGGGCTGGACATCTCGCGCGCCTGCTTCGTCACCGGCCAATCGCCGTACACCTACCTGCCGGCCTTCAACACATCGCTGTTCCTGAGCGCCAATGAGGAAGACGTGCGCAACGCGCTGGCGGCCAACTATCCGGCCGGGCTGGTGCTGCCGTCGCGCACCGAGGACGACGACAGCGACGCCGAACTGCGCGTGGCCTTCGACTTCGACGGCGTGATCGCCGACGACGAATCCGAGACCGTCTTCAAGCGCAACAACGACGTCGACGAATTCCATGCGCACGAACGCGAGCGGGTGGCGATTCCGCACCAGCCGGGCCCGCTGGCCGACCTGTTCCAGAAGCTGTCGCTGATGCAGCGGCTGGAGGAGCGCGCGCAGCGCCGCGATCCGTCGTACAGGAAGATCCTGCGCATCGCCATCATCACGGCCCGCAGCGCGCCGTCGCACGAGCGGGTGGTGACCACGCTGAAGAGCTGGGGCGTTTCCGCCAATGAAACTTTTTTCCTCGGCGGCATGGAAAAGGCGCGGGTGCTGGGCATCTTCAAGCCGCATATATTCTTCGACGACCAGCTCAGCCACCTGAAGTCGGCCGGCGGCAATATACCGATGGTGCATGTGCCCTTCGGCATAGCCAACCGGCCGCCCAAGCCGGCGTGAACGGCAGGCGGCGGCGGAGCGGGGCTTCGACTATAATGTCGGCAGGTCCCTCACTCCCCCCTACCGTTGAATGGCTGTTGTGTCCCTGGTCTTAAAAAAATCCCTCCCCAAACCCGGCACCCGCTTCGCCCTGCCCGCGCTGCACGGCTCGTCGGATGCCTACGCCCTGGCGCTCACCGCGCTGGAATTGAAATCCCAGGGCCAGATGCTGGCCGTGATCGTCGCCAGCGCCAGCGACGCCCAGCGCCTGCTCGACGAGATTCCATGGTTCGGCGGCGACCAGCTGCGCTGCCATCTGCTGCCCGATTGGGAGACCCTGCCCTACGACGCCTTCTCGCCGCACCAGGACCTGGTGTCCGAGCGCCTGGCCACGCTGCACGAAATCTCCAGCGGCCAGTGCGACGTGATGCTGGTGCCGGCCACCACCGCGCTGGTGCGCATGGCGCCGCCGTCGTTCCTGGCGGCCTACACCTTCTTCTTTAAAAAAGGCGAGTCGCTCGATGAAGCGCGCCTGAAGTCGCAATTGAGCCTGGCCGGCTACACCCACGTGACGCAGGTGATGTCGCCCGGCGAATACTCGGTGCGCGGCGGACTGATCGACCTGTTCCCGATGGGTTCCGCGCTGCCCTACCGCCTCGACCTGTTCGGCGACACCATCGAAACCATCCGCACCTTCGACGCCGACACCCAGCGCTCACTGTACCCGGTCAACGAGGTGCGACTGCTGCCGGGCCGCGAATTCCCGATGGACGAAGCGGCGCGCACCACCTTCCGCAACCGCTGGCGCGAGCAGTTCGAAGGCGATCCCTCGCGCACGGTGGTGTACAAGGACATCAAGAGCGGCATCGCCTCGGCCGGCATCGAGTACTACCTGCCGCTGTTCTTCGACGAGACGGCCACGCTGTTCGACTATCTGCCGCAAGGCGCAGCGCTGGCACTGGTGGGCGACATCGACGCCGCCATCAAGCGCTTCTGGACCGACACCGGTTCGCGCTACCGCTTCCTGAAGGCCGACCGCGACCGCCCCATCCTGGCGCCGGAAGCGCTGTTCCTGTCGGACGAGCAGTTCTTCACGCTGGCCAAGCCCTACGGCCGGCTGGTGATATCGAAAGATAACGACGGCAGCGCCTCCGAACTGTCCGCGCCGGTGCCCAACATCGCCGTCAACCGCCACACCGACGACCCGCTGACCAACCTGCGCGCCTACTTGCTGCAGGCCGGCCGCCGCGTGATGATCTGCGCCGAATCGAACGGCCGCCGCGAAACGCTGCAGCAGTACTTCAACGAATACAACCTGGCCTTGACGCCGGTCGAGGGCTACCAAGGCTTCGTCACGTCCGATGCGAAGCTGATGTTGGGCGTGGCGCCGCTGCACGCCGGCTTCGAGCTGTCGACGCCGGACGAGAACATCATCTTCATCACCGAGACCGAGCTGTATGCCGGCTCCGGCCGCCGCGTCGGCAAGAAGAAGCAGGAAGCGGTCACGCAGGTCGAATCGATGGTGCGCGACCTGTCGGAGCTGAAGATCGGCGACCCGGTGGTGCACATCAACCACGGCATCGGCCGCTACATGGGCCTGACCAGCATGGACCTGGGCGAAGGCGAGACCGAGTTCCTGCATCTGGAATACGCCAAGGACACCAAGCTGTACGTGCCGGTGTCGCAGCTGCACGTCATCTCGCGCTACTCCGGCGCCTCGCCGGACGACGCGCCGCTGCACTCGCTGGGCTCCGGCCAGTGGGAAAAGGCCAAGAAAAAAGCCGCCGAGCAGGTGCGCGACACCGCCGCCGAGCTGCTCAACCTGTACGCCCGCCGCGCGCTGCGCCAGGGCCACTCGTTCGAATATTCGGCGCACGACTACGAGCGCTTCGCCGACAGCTTCGGCTTCGACGAAACGCCGGACCAGCAGGAAGCGATCAACAACGTCATCAAGGATATGACGTCCGGCAAACCGATGGACCGGCTGGTCTGCGGCGACGTCGGCTTCGGCAAGACCGAGGTGGCGCTGCGCGCGGCCTTCATCGCCGTCATGGGCGGCAAGCAGGTGGCGATCCTGGCGCCGACCACGCTGCTGGCCGAACAGCACGCGCAAACCTTCGCCGACCGCTTCGCCGACTGGCCGGTGCGCATCGCCGAAATGTCGCGCTTCCGCAGCGGCAAGGAGATCACGCAGGCGATCAAAGGCATGGCCGACGGCACGCTCGACATCGTCATCGGCACCCACAAGCTGCTGTCGGACGACGTCAAGTTCACCCGCCTCGGCCTGGTCATCATCGACGAGGAACACCGCTTCGGCGTGCGCCAGAAGGAAACGCTGAAAGCGCTGCGCGCCGAGGTCGACGTGCTGACCCTGACCGCCACGCCGATCCCGCGCACGCTCGGCATGGCGCTCGAAGGCCTGCGCGACTTCTCCGTCATCGCCACCGCGCCGCAAAAGCGCCTGGCGATCAAGACCTTCGTCCGCAGCGAAGGCGAATCGATCATCCGCGAAGCCTGCCTGCGCGAACTGAAACGCGGCGGCCAGGTGTACTTCCTGCACAACGAGGTCGAGACCATCCAGAACCGCATGGCGATGCTGACCGAACTGCTGCCGGAAGCGCGCATCGCCGTGGCCCACGGCCAGATGCACGAACGCGACCTGGAAAAAGTGATGCGCGACTTCGTGGCGCAGCGCTTCAACATCCTGCTGTGCACGACGATTATCGAAACCGGTATCGACGTGCCGACCGCGAACACTATCATCATGCACCGCGCCGACAAGTTCGGCCTGGCGCAGCTGCACCAGCTGCGCGGCCGCGTCGGCCGTTCGCACCACCAGGCCTATGCCTACCTGCTGGTGCACGACCTGCTGTCGCTGACCAAGCAGGCGCAGCGCCGGCTGGACGCGATCCAGCAGATGGAGGAACTGGGCAGCGGCTTCTATCTGGCGATGCACGATCTGGAGATCCGCGGCGCCGGCGAAGTGCTGGGCGACAGCCAGTCCGGCGAGATGACCGAGATCGGCTTCCAGCTGTATTCGGACATGCTGAACGAGGCGGTGCGCTCGCTCAAGGCCGGTAAGGAGCCGGACCTGGCGGCGCCGCTGGCCACCACCACCGAGATCAACCTGCATGTGCCGGCGCTGCTGCCGGCCGATTTCTGCGGCGATGTGCACGAACGGCTATCGATTTACAAGCGCATGGCCAACTGCACCGTCCAGGACAAAATCGACGACATGCAGGAAGAGATGATCGACCGCTTCGGCAAGCTGCCGGACGCGGTCAAGGCGCTGATCGAAACGCACCGCCTGCGCATCGCCGCCAAGACGGTCGGCATCATCAAGATCGACGCCCATGGCGAAGCGGCCACGCTGCAGTTCATGGCCAAGCCGCCGATCGACCCGATGCGCATCATCGAACTGATACAGAAAAACCGCCAGATCAAGCTCAATGGCCAGGACAAACTGAAGATCACCGCCGCCATGCCGGACCTGGCGGCGCGTGTCGCGCAAATCAAAGGCGCCATCAAACAGTTGACCGCCTGACGCATACCACGTAATTTAAACACTTAGCCCAAAAAACGCTAATGCCTTTTATGAAAAACACCATGAATTTAGTTCTGCAGGGGCTTGACGATTGCAAGGCCCGACTGGAGCGTATCGCCGCGCTCACCGCACCCAAAAGCCTGACATGGCTAAGCGACCGCGCCGTCCGTTGCGAAGGCATCGCTTTCTCGCCCGCGCTGCGCCAGACCATCGAAGTGGCGGCGCAAGCGGCGCAACTCGACGCCACCTATTCCATCGGCATCCACAAGATGAGCGAATTCAAGCTGGTGGCGATGGACATGGATTCGACGCTGATCACCATCGAATGCATCGATGAAATCGCCGACATGCAGGGACTGAAGCCACAAGTGTCCGAGATCACCGAGGCGGCCATGCGCGGCGAGCTCGATTTCTCCGAGAGCCTGAAGCGCCGCGTGGCGCTGCTGGAAGGCCTGGATGCGTCGGCGCTGGAGCGCGTGTACACGGAGCGCCTGCAGCTGTCGCTGGGCGCCGAGGCGATGCTGAAGGCGGTACAGCAGGCCGGCTTGAAAACGCTGCTGGTATCGGGCGGCTTCACCTTCTTCACCTCGCGCCTGAAAGAGCGCCTGGGGCTGGACTACACCCACGCCAACGAACTGGAAATCGTCGACGGCCGCCTCACCGGCCGCGTGGTCGGCGGCATTGTCGATGCGGACGAAAAGAAGCGCACGGTGGAACGCGTCTGCGCGGAACTGGGCATCAAGCCGTCGCAGGCGATCGTCATGGGCGACGGCGCCAACGACCTGAAGATGATGAGCATCTCGGGCATGTCGGTGGCGTTCCGCGCCAAGCCGGTGGTGCGCGAGCAGGCCAACGTCGCGTTGAACTTCGTCGGCCTCGACGGCATCCTGCCGCTGCTGACCTGAGCGGCGCGGCGGCCCCGTTGCCGCCCTGCCTGCACTTCTATTCCTGCCTGCGCGCCACCTGCCGGTCCGGGCCGCGTAGGCGGACGCCAGCCACGCTGCCGTTGTCGCGCTGGTCGAACTCCACCCGCACGCCTCCCCAGCGCGTGACGAACACGCCGTCGCCGGCCGGCACCACCTCGATCGGTGTGTCGTTGTTCATCCGCACAAACAATTTATTGCCGCGCTGTGTGACGGTCAACAGCCGCCCGTCGGCCAGCTCGTACTGGCCGCGATAATCCTGTAGGTCCGACGCGGGCAGCGTTTTTTCGGCAGCCCCGGCGGCGCCGGCCATGCAGCAGCCCAGCGCCAAAGCCAATACTAAAGTACGCATGATATTTTCCATCCAGGTCAAGATCGCCATCGCTCACAAGGTGGATGGCAATGCGTACACATTAGACAAAATAATCACGGCTTGCGCACTAAATCCGACCAACACCGCCGCGACGGCGATGAAAGGTCGTTATGGAGGGATGGACGGGAGGCCCGGGTTCGCCTATTGCGGCTTGGGCGGACGGATGCCGGTGTATTGCGCCGACGCCAGCTTCCACTTGCCGCCCTCGTTCACCGCCACGTAGCCGGCGCGGAAGGCAAAGCTGCGCTTCTCGGCGCCCATGGTCATGGTGCCGCTCAGCTTGACCAGGATGGTGCCGGTGCCGCCGTAGGTGCGGATGGCCGGTTCGGAGACTTCCATCGTTGGAGCCTCGCGCTTGTTGGCCGGCAGATAGAAGCCCAGCACTTTTTCGCGCGGATCCACTTCGCCGACCGGCGATATCTCGTAGAAATCGCGCGTGACGATGGCGTCGATCTTCGACGGCTCGAAGTCGCGCTGCGCTTCGGTATAGGCCTGCACCAGTTTCAGCAACTGCTGCTGCGCCGTTTCCTCGGCATGCAGCGGGAAGGATGCGATGGCGATGGCTGCGAACAAAATAGATTTCATGATTTCCCCTTATGGTGCGGCTGGCGCGACATTGATGACCGGCTCCTGCGCGTTGGCGACATTCAAAATAAAAGTGTATTTGCCCGGCCTTGGGATCTCGACCGACAGATTCGGGCCGACAGCATCCATGACCTGCGCGGCGCCCAGCGCCACCTGCTGGTCGTCCTCCAGGCCGCCCAGGTCGACGGTTTTGAAATCCTCCGAGCCGACCTTGAAGTCGTAGCGTCCCGGCGCCAGTTCGATGGTCGCGGCGTAGCTGCCGGCCCCGGTCTTTTGCAGGCGGTCGCGGATGCCCCATTCGTTCATGTCGCCGCGCAGATAAAGCGCGGCCGTATCGTAGTCCGGCTCCACATCGGGCACCTTCAGCATGGGGATGCGCCGGCCGCCCTGCACCAGCGTTATCGACTCGACCGCGCCGGCGGCGTTGCGCTTGATTTCGCCTTGCGCGTCGATCAGGCGGCCGAAGAACCGGTCCGGCGACTCCGCATACACCGGCAGCGCGCGCTGGCCGTCCAGCCGCGCCGTCATCTGCCCACCGCGCTCGCGCACCCAGAAGCGGCGGCCATTGGGCATCGCATAGGCACCCAGCACGCTGGAGACCTGCTCCGGCGTCAGCGCGACCGCCTTGCGCTCGGACGGCAGCAGCGTCGTGTCGCCGCGTGCCACCGCCGACAAGGCATAGCTAAATGGATCGAGCTGACTGCCTTCCACGTTGCTCAACACGATGACGCTGATCTTGTCGGCGACGCGATAATGCAGTTCGGTGGAGAAGCCCTCGATGCCGCCATTGTGCGCAAGTTCCTTGCTGCCCGGCGCTTCGCGCACCGCGAGGCCGTAGCCGTAGCCGGACTGGTAGGCGGTGGTCATCGCCTGCAGCGCGCCGGCGGACAGCAGCTTGCCCTCGTACAGCGCGCGCTGCCAGCGCAGCAGATCGGCGGTGGTGGAATACAGCGCGCCGGCGCCGTGCGGAATGCTCATGTTGATAAAGCCGGCGTTGGCGATGCCGCTCTTGCCGCGTGCATAACCGGCGGCGCGGTTGGGCAGGATGGCGGCGTTCCAGTCGTAGCCGGTGTCCTTCATGCCCAGCGGCTCGAAGATATTCTTGCGCAGGAAGGTGGCGTAGCTGTCCCCGCTCACCTGTTCGATCAATTGGCCCAACAGCACATAGCCGGTATTGCTGTATTCGAATTTGGAACCGGACTCGAACCGCAGCGGCAGATCGCGCACCAGCGCGGCGATTTCCGCCGGCTTTTTGGTGAACGGCTCTATCGACTGGTACTCTTTCTGCGACGTGAAGTTGGCGATGCCCGAAGTGTGGTTCAGCAGCTGCGCAATGGTGATCTTGCTCCAGGCGGCCGGCAGGTCAGGCAGATATTTGCTGACCGGCTCCGACACTTTGAGCTTGCCCCGATCCTCCAGCAGCAGCACGCCGGCCGCCGTGAACTGCTTGGTCACGGAGCCCAGCCGGAACTTGGTGCTGGGCGCGTTGGGAATGTTCCATTCGAGGTTGGCGGAGCCGTAGCCCTTGTCCAGCAAGACCCGGTCGCCTTTGGCCACCAGCACGGTGCCCGAGAATTTGCTGGTGGCGGCAAAGGAATCGGCGACGGCTTCCAGCCGCTTGACGTCCTGCGCCTGAACCACGACGCTGAACGTGAGGGCCGCGGCAAGGCCGGCGGCATGCATCCACTTGCGGTGTTGCGACATATGTTCTCCCGGTGCGGATCGCGCTCAAGTGGCGATCGACCGGCATATGCTGCCATCAACTTATTTTTATAGCAACGCTTATTTTTTCTCGTTCTCGCGCAGCTGCTGCGGCAGGCCGTACATGACGATCAGCGCGCACAGCAAGGTCGAGCCGCCGATGACGTACAGCGCCGGCGTGGTGCTGCCGGTCAGGTCGCGCACCCGGCCCACCATCACCGGGCTGACGATGCCGCCCAGCTGGCCCAGCGTGTTAATCAGCGCGATGCCGCCCGCCGCGCCGGCGCCGGTGACCAGCTTGGGCGGCAGCGCCCAGAAGGCCGGAATCGCGGCGACCACGCCGGCGCCCAGCACGCCCAGCGCCACGATCAGCAAGCCGGTTTGCTTGTCAAAGATGCCGGCGCTGAAGAAACCCAGCGCCGCCAGCACCAGCAGGCCGGTGACGAACTTGCGCCGCTCGCCGCTGGCGTCCGACATGCGCCCCACCACCACCATGCAGATCGCGCCGCAAATATAGGGCACGGCGGTCAGCAGGCCGATGATGGTCGGGTTTTGCGTGCCTGCGCTGCGGATCAGGTGCGGCGCCCAGAAGTTCAGGCCATACGACGCGACCTGGATCAGGAAGTACACCAGTCCCAGCGTCAGGAAGCCCGGGGTCTTGATGGCGCTCAGCAGCGAATGGCCGCCTTGCTGCGGCGCGCTCTGCTCGATGCGGCTGCGCAGCAGAGCCTTCTCGTCGGAGGACAGCCAGCCGGCGTCCTCGATGCGGTCCTTCAGCTGGCTCAGCACGACCAGCCCCAGCGCGATGCACGGCAGGCCGCCCAGCATGAACAGCCAGTGCCAGCCGCGCATGCCGGCCACGCCTTCCATGTGGCCGAGGATCAGGCCCGATACCGGCGCGCCGAACAATCCGGCGAAGGCTGAAGCCAGGAACAGCATCGACGTGATGCGGCCGCGGAAGGTGGTCGGAAACCACAGCGTCAGGTAGTACAGCACGCCGGGCGCGAAGCCCGCCTCCATCGCACCGATGATGAAGCGCAGGCAGTAGAACTGCCATTCGCTGGACACGAACACCATCGCCGTGGTGGCCAGGCCCCACGAGATCATGATGCGGGCGATCCAGCGCCGCGCGCCGACCTTGTAGAGGAACATATTGCTCGGCACTTCGAACAGCACGTAGCCGACCACGAACAGGCTCGCGCCCAGGCCGTAGGCGGTGTCGCTCAGTCCCAGGTCACCCTGCAGCTGGAACTTGGCGAAGCTGATGTTGATGCGGTCGAAAAAGGCGAACAGATAGCAGATCATAATCAGCGGCATGATGCGCCAGGCCGCCTTGCGGACAACCGTGGCTTCGTCGAGTACCGCCGGTGCGGCCGCGTTGCGGGCGGCCAGTGTGGTGTGGCTTTGCATGGTAAGTCTCCTGATCCGGCGCTGCGTGGCGCCGGCTATTGTTTTAAAAGGATGATGCGGCGGTGATTCAGGCCGCCGCCGGTACAGCCGGCCGCGTTGCCGATATCGATGCCGGCGCCGGATGCAGGTCGCAATTGCGGCCGGCCTTGGCCACCTGCCCCGCCGTGTCGTGGCCCAGCAGTTGCGGCAGGCGGCGCGACATCGCGATCAGCAGCGGCAAGTCGATGCCGGTGGCGATTCCCATTTCTTCGCACATGTTCACCAGGTCCTCGGTACAGATGTTACCCGAGGCGCCCGGTGCGAAGGGACAACCGCCCAAGCCGCCCAGCGCGGCGTCGAAACGCCGCGCGCCGGCTTCATAGGCCGCCAGCACATTGGCCAGGCCGAGGCCGCGCGTGTTGTGGAAGTGCAGCGTCAGTGCCTTGGCCGGCACCCGCTCCAGCACGCGCCGCACCAGCCGCGCCACCTGGCGCGGGTTGGCCATGCCGGTGGTGTCGGCCAGCGTGATGCCACCGACGCCCAGCGCCAGGTAGCGGTCGACCAGCTTCAGCACGCGGTCTTCCGCGATCGCGCCCTCGAACGGGCAACCGAAGGCGGTGGCGACGGTGCCGTTCAGCGTGACCGCCGTACGGAAGCCGTCGATGCTGCAGGCGCTGGCGGCGTCGTGGTTGACGGCCGCCGTCAGCGATGCCACCGCCGCAAATGCGGTCATCGAATCGTCGCCGCTCATGCCCATGTTGGCGCGGTTGTGGGTCTGGCTGGCGGACAGCACCAGATTGAGCTCATCGGCGCCGGCCTCCAGCGCGCGTTGGGCGCCCTTCAGGTTCGGGATCAGCGCGACATAGATCACGCCCGGCGCGCGGCGGATGCGGGAAAACACCTCGGCGCCGTCGCGCAGCGCCGGTATCGCCTTCGGCGACACGAAGGAGCCGGCCTCGATGCGCGAGAAGCCCGCGCCGGACAGCTGGTTGATCAGGCTGACCTTTTCATCGGTCGGCACCCAGACGGGTTCTATCTGCAGGCCGTCGCGCGGGGCGACTTCCTGGACGATCAGGCGGTCCGCGCTCATTGCACCACCCCTTCCTGTTGCAGGCGGGCGATCTGCTGCACGCTCATGCCCAACTCCGTCAATACCGACGCCGTATGCTGGCCCAGCGACGGACCTTGCCAGTTGACCTGCCCCGGCGTCTCCGACAGCTTGGGCACGATGCCCGGCATCTTCACCTGCACGCCGCCCGGCAGCTCGGCCTGCAGCACCATGTCGCGCGCCAGGTAGTGCGGGTCGGCGACGATGTCTGCGGCCGAATAGATGCGTCCCGCCGGCACGCCGGCCTGCTCCAGCTGCGCCAGCGCTTCGGCGATCGCCAGCGACGAGGTCCAGCCCGCGATGGCCGCGTCCAGCAGGGCCACGCGCGCCACGCGGCCGTCGTTGTGGGCGAACTCGGGATCGTCGGCCAGGTCGGCGCGGCCGATGGCCTGCATCAGGCGGCGGAAAATCGGATTGCTGTTGCCGGCGATGACGATGTAGGCGCCGTCGCGGGTCGGGTAGGTGTTCGATGGCGCGATGCCCGGCAAGGCGCCGCCGCTGCGTTCGCGCACATGGCCCAGCAGGTCGTATTCCGGCACCAGGCTTTCCATCAGGTTGAACACGCTTTCCACCAGCGACACGTCCACCATCTGGCCGCCGCCCTGCCCGCTCTTGACGCGCAACAGCGACATCAGCGCGCCCATCACCGCATGCAGCGAGGCCAGCGAATCGCCAAGGCTGATGCCGGCGCGGGCCGGCGCGCCATCGGGCTCGCCGGTGGTGTAGCGGATGCCGCCCATCGCCTCGCCGATGGCGCCGAAGCCGGGACGCTCCTTGTACGGGCCGGTCTGGCCGTAGCCGGAGATGCGCACCATCGTCAGCTTGGGGTTCAGTTCGTGCAGCACGTCCCAGCCCAGTCCGAGCTTTTCCATCGCGCCCGGCTTCAGGTTCTCGATCAGCACGTCGGCATTGCAGGCCAGCTGGCGGATGATGTCCACGCCCTCGGCCGACTTCAGGTTGACGGCGATGGATTTCTTGTTGCGCGACTGCAGATACCACCACAGCGAGGTGCCTTCGTGCAGCTTGCGCCATTTGCGTATCGGGTCGCCGTCGCCCGGCGCCTCGATCTTGATCACTTCGGCGCCGAATTCGGCCATCAGCCGAGCGGCGAACGGCGCGGCGATCAGGGTGCCGATTTCAATGACGCGAATTCCGGTGAGCGGTCCGCTCATGATTGTCTCCTGTCGTTTTAGCTAATGAATGACAGGATAGGAAATGGCGGCGCCGGCGTCCAACCGCAAATCCGCAAGCAGCGTTCGCGAAACGCGAACGCTCGGCGTTACGCGGCGGCGCGCGCCTCGGCGCTGCGCAAATGCTGGAACAGCGCCTGCGTTGCCGGTGACAGCCCGGCCGGATCGCGCACCACGATCCTCAGTTCGCGCTCGGCCCATTCGTCGTCCAGCGCCACGGCGGCCAGCCCCAGCGGACGGCCGATGGCGTTGAACACGTCGCGCGGGATCAGGCCGACGCCCATGCCCACCTGGGCCATGCGGCAGACGGCATCGAAGCCCGGCACGTGGATGCGCACCTTCAGCAGCTTGCCCGCCGCGCGCGAGGCCAGGTGGCTGCGGGCATTGATGGAACTGTCGGTATGCAGGCCGACATGGTCGTAGTCCAGCGACTCCTCGAACGCGACGCTGGCGCGCGCGGCCAGCGGATGATCGCCGCGCGCCACCAGCACCAGTTGGTCGCGGCGGTACAGCTCCGTGTGCAGGTCGCGCGTGTCGACGTCGCCGGAACAGATGCCGATATCGGCCCAGCTGTCCTCCACGCCCTTGACCACGCTGCCGCTGGGACGCTCTTCCAGGTCGAGCTTGACCTGCTCGTGCTGTTGCAGGAAGCCGCGCAGATCCTCGGGCAGGAACTCGACGATGGCCGACAGGTTGGCCACCATGCGCACGTAGCCGCGCACGCCCTGCGCATGCTCGGCCAGTTCCAGGCCGATCTTCTCGACGCTGAGCAGCATGCGGCGCGCGTGGGTCAGCAGCGTCTCGCCGGCCGGCGTCAGGTCCATGCCGCGCGCCTTGCGCACGAACAGCGCCACGCCGATGGCCTGCTCCAGCTCCAGCAGGCGTTTGCTGGCGGCCGATACGGCGATGGCCTCGCGCTCGGCGGCCTTGGTCAGCGTGCCTTCCTCGTGGATGGCCAGGAACAGCTGCAGGGTCGTCAGGTCCAGGCGCCGCAGCAGGTTATTCAGCGCCACCTTATTTCGCCTTCAGCGCGGAGATCAGGCCGTCGGAAGCGTCCTCGATATAGTCGAGCACCAGGTCGAAGCCCTTGCCGCCGCCGTAGTACGGATCGGGCACCACGTCGGATCCGCTGCGGCTGGCATGCGCCATGAACAGGCCGAGCTTGTGGCGATGCTGCGGCGGACAGGCCGCCTCCAGCAGGCGCAGATTGTCGTGGTCCATCGCCAGCACATGGTCGAATTGCTCGAAGTCGCTGGCGGCCACCTTGCGCGAGCGCTGCGCCGACAAGTCGTAGCCGCGTTTGGCTGCGAACTCCATCGAACGCGTGTCCGGCGGCTCGCCCACGTGATAGCCGTGCGTACCGGCCGAATCGATGACGAAGTGCCCGGCCAGGCCGGCCGCCTCTACCCGGTGGCGAAACACGCCTTCCGCCGTCGGCGAACGGCAGATGTTCCCCATGCATACGAAGAGAACCGAAATTGGCTTGCCCATGAAAACACTCTGTCAATCTGGAGAAGCAGCTACTGTACGCCAGATGGAAGCACATTGCTATAATTGAAAAATGACCAACACTGACACAAACCTGTCCTGCGGCTGCCGCCTGCTCAGCGTCGACGACGCTGTCCAGGGCGCCGTGATTCCCCTGGCCCTGCTGTATCCAGCCATCGGCACGGAGAGCGAGGAGCACTTCGGCCCGTACCCATTGGAGGTGGCGAAGGACGCGCCGCCGGCTGCGGGGAGCTGGCCGCTGGTCGTTATCTCGCACGGCAATTCGGGCACGCCGTGGGCGTACCGTCAGATGGCCAAGCACCTTGTGCAGGCAGGCTACGTGGTCGCGCTGCCGGCCCATACCGGCAATACGCGGCTGGACAATACGCTGGCCGGCACCTCCGCCAACCTGGAAAACCGGCCGCGCCATATCTCGCTGAGCATCGATGCTGCGCTGGGTGACGCCGTGCTCGGCGCGCATATCGCCGACGCACGCGTGGCGGTGATCGGCCATTCCATCGGCGCCTACACCGCGCTGGCCGTTGCCGGTGCTCAGCCCTGGACCGGCCCGCACGAAAGCAAGGGCGCGCCGCCCAGTCCCGTCAACGTCCGCGCGGACAGCCGGGTGCGCGCACTGGTGCTGCTCAACCCCGCGACGCCCTGGTACGTGGCCGCGTCGTTCACCGAGGTGCGGGTTCCCATCCTGATCCGCACTGGGGAACAGGACAAACTCACGCCGCTCGAGCACGCATACAGGGTCATTGACGGCGTCCCGGACCCGTCGCTGGTGGAGCACAAGGATATCCCCGGCGCCAACCATTTCGCCTTCATGAGCAAGTTCCCGCCCGAGATGACACGGCCGAACTTCCAGCCTTCGCAGGACCTGCCCGGCTTCGACCGCGAGGCGATCCAGCCCGAACTGTTCGCCGACATCACCGCTTTCCTGACGCGGACACTGTGCGCCGTTTAGCCCTGCTTGTCGTTATACTAAGTTATAGCTTTTAAAAAAAGGAATCACCATGTCCCAAGAACTGGTATTGGATGGCCGCCTCGAGTCGGCAAAAAGCACCGCGTGGTGGCTGTACGTCATCCACGCGGTGAGCTTCGTGTTTTCGCTGGGTGCGTTTTCCTTCATTCCGCTGGTGCTCAACTACGTGCAGCGGCCGGGCACCGAGGGCACTTTCGTCCACAGCCACCACACCTGGATGATCCGCTCCTTCTGGTGGTACGTCGTGTGGATCGTGGTCGGCGCGGCGCTGTTCGTGACTATCATCGGCATTCCGCTGGCTTGGGTGGTGTGGGTAGGCGCCTGGCTGTGGAAGGCCTACCGCCTGATCAGCGGCATCGTTCGGCTGAACCGCAACGAGGCCGCCGCCGTCTAGCCCCCCTAGTCCTTCAGCAGGCGCAGCGCCTGCCGCAGGCCGTCCACGATCACCTCGTAGGCCTGCCGGCGGCTGGCCTCGTCCGGCGCGCGCAGGACGTAGGATGGATGGTAGACCGCGATCACCCAGCGCCCTTCGTGCTGGAACGGCGCGTCCATCACGGACTTCATCGTCGCGCTGCCGTCTTGCAGCACCGACTTCAGCGCGGTGCCGCCCAGCGCGACGATCACCTCAGGCCTTACGCGCTCCAGCTCCTCTTCCAGCCACAGATGGCAGGCGCTGATTTCCTTTTGCGCCGGCGTCTTGTGCAGGCGCCGCTTACCGCGCAGCTCCCACTTGAAATGCTTGACGGCGTTGGTCAGGTAGATGCTGCCGCGGTCCAGGCCCGCTTCGTCCATCGCCTTGTCCAGCAGCGCGCCGGCGGGTCCGACAAACGGCAGGCCCTGCAGATCTTCCTGGTCGCCCGGCTGTTCGCCCACCAGCATGACGCGCGCCTTTTTCGGCCCGACGCCGGGCACGGCCTGCGTGGCGTTCTGCCACAGGTCGCAGCGGCGGCACTGGTCCAGCGAACTGGGACGCTCGCGCTGCGGCTGGGCGCGTTCGGCGCTGATCGGTATCGTGGTGGCGCCGGCACGGCGCCCTACCGTTTCGGTCTGGCCGGTGCGGCGCTCGCCGTTGGCGGCGGCGCTGATCATCTGCGGCACGATGGCGCCTTCCGGCAAGTTCTTCCAGAAGCGCGACGGGATATGGCTGCGCAGCAGGTCCGCATTCAGCCGCGCCGGATTGAAGATGCTGCGGTAGTAGGTCAGCCACATCGATTCGCCGGCATCGTCGATGTCCGCCGGGCCGCGCATCACAGCCGGGCCGGCGTGCAGGTTGGCTCCGTCCCACATCATCGTTGCCGACGGCGTGGCGATCATCCAGGTGATGCCGCCCATGCGGCGCGCGAAATGACCTGCCACCTGCGGCAACACTTCATGCGTCGGCTCGAACCACGCCACAAAGCGCGGCGCGCCGTCAGCCTCGGAGCGTTCGCGAAAACGGACATAGGCGTGCATATCATGCTCCTCGCGGTGAACAGCCTTGACCATGGCGTGCAAACGGGCGCCGTCCGGATCTGCCGGCGAGATGACGTCATGCTCGCCCAACTGCCAGCGCCAGACCACCTTGTAGAGAAAGACCCAGCGGTCGCACGCGCTGAAACAGGCTGCGCTGTCCAGCAAGTCCATCAGCTCACGCGACACGCGCAGCGACGTCGACGTCGCCGTTGACGGCGCGGCGGGCAGGTCGTCGGCAGCGGACGAGAATAAATCGCCGCCGCCAAGCCCGGACGTCCATTCTACGGATTCAGGCGCGACACGGCGCGCAATTAGTTCCCGAACCGCCGCCCGCCACTCGTCGAAGGACTGCACGACCATGCGCATCATGCCGCCTGCAGCTCCGGCCACAGGTTCATCTGCTGCGGCGTGTCGGCCATGGCGCGCCGCAGATGTTCGGACGGGCTGGCGTCGCGGGCCGGAAAATAGTCGGCCGTGATGATGAACGGCGAGATCTTCTTCATGCTGCAACGCAGCCGCGACAGATCGGCATAGCGCACCTTCCGCAGCCGGCGCAGGTCGACGATGCGCTGCGCGTTGCGCAAGCCGATGCCGGGCACGCGCGCGATCATGTGCGGCTCGGCGCAGTTCAGGTCCAGCGGAAAATGCTCGCGATGCGCCAGCGCCTAAGCCAGCTTGGGGTCGATATCCAGCGCCAGGTTGCCGCCGCTGGCCGGCAGCAACTCATTGGCCTGGAAGCCGTAGCTGCGCAGCAGGAAGTCGGCCTGGTACAGCCGGTGCTCGCGCAGCATCGGCGGCGGCGCCAGCGGCACGCTCTTCGGGCTTTGCGGAATCGGGCTGAACGCCGAGTAGTACACGCGTTTGAGCTTGTAGCTGCCGTACAGCGTTTCGGCGGTCGACAGGATCTGCTGGTCGTCGCTGGCGTCGGCGCCGACGATCATCTGCGTGCTTTGTCCGGCCGGCGCGAAGCGCGGCGACTTCGGCTCCTCCGCCTTTTCGTCCAGCTTGCGGCGGATCGAACCCATCGCCAGCTTGATGGTGTGGACGCTTTTTTCCGGCGCCAGCCTCTGCACGCTGTCCTGCGTCGGCAGCTCGATGTTCACGCTGAGGCGGTCGGCATAGCGGCCGGCGGCGGCGATCAGCGCCGGATCGGCGTCCGGTATCGTCTTCAGATGGATATAGCCGCGGAACTGGTGCACCTCGCGCAACTCGCGCGCCACCTGCACCAGCTGCTCCATCGTGTAGTCGGCCGAGCGGATGATGCCGGAACTGAGGAACAGCCCGTCGATGTAATTGCGGAGATAGAAATCGGTGGTCAGCTTGACCACCTCCGCGACCGTGAAACGCGCGCGCGGCACGTTGGACGTGCGGCGGTTGACGCAGTACTGGCAATCGTACAGGCAGTAATTGGTCAGCAGGACCTTCAGCAGCGAGACGCAGCGCCCGTCCGGCGTGTAGCTGTGGCAGATACCCATGCCGGTGGTGGCGCCGAAGCCATCCTTGCCGATGGAGTTGCGCTTCGGCGCCGCGCTGCTGGCGCACGAGGCGTCGTACTTTGCCGCATCGGCGAGAATTTCCAGCTTGTCCGTCAATTCCATCATCGCCCCGATATACTGTGCTTATATACAGTATATCAGAACGATTTAAGGAAGTACCGCTTTCAGTGCATCGACCAGTTTCGCGCACTCCTCGTCGGTGCCGATGGAGATGCGCAGGAACTGATCGATGCGCGCCTGCTTGAAGTGCCGCACCAGGATGGCCCGCTCGCGCAGGCTTGCCGCCAGCTGGGCACCGTCGTGCCGCGGGTGGCGGGCGAAGATGAAGTTGGCGTGCGACGGCAGCACTTCGAAGCCCAGCACCTGCATCTGCGCCGTCAGCCATGCGCGCGTGGCGATGATCGCTTGCGAGGTCTGCTCCATGTGGGCCACGTCGTCCAGCGCGGCCACCGCGCCGGCTTGCGCGACCTGCCCCAGCGGATAGCAATTGAAGCTGTTCTTCACGCGCTCCAGGCCGGCGATCAGGTCAGGATGGCCGACGGCGAAGCCGACCCGCAGGCCGGCCAGCGAACGCGATTTGGACAGCGTCTGGATCACCAGCAGATTGTCGTAACGGCCGAGCAGCGCGATCGCGCTTTGCGCGCCGAAATCCACATACGCCTCGTCGACCACCACCACCTGGTCCGGATGCGCGGCCAGCAGCGCCTCGATCCGCTCCAGCGGCAGCGCGATGCCGGTCGGCGCGTTGGGGTTGGCGATGATGATGGCGCCGCCCGGCTGCTGGTAGTCCGCCACGTCGATCTCGAAGCGTTCGTTCAGCGGCACCTGCACCGCATCGATGCCATACAGGCTGCAGTAGGTCGGATAAAAACTGTAGCTGATGTCCGGGCAAAGCAGCGGCAACTCGTGCTTGAGCAGCGCGTGGAAGGTGTGCGCCAGCACTTCGTCCGAGCTGTTGCCGACGAAGACCTGCCCGCTCGCCAGCCCGAAGCGGCGGGCGACGGCATCCTTGACCGCCGCGTTGCCGGGATCCGAATACTTGCGCAGCTGGTCGCCGACGGCGGCCTGCATCGCGGCGATGGCCTTGGGCGACGGGCCGTACGGGTTCTCGTTGGTGTTCAGCTTGACCAGGCCGGGCATCTGCACCTGCTCGCCCGGCGTGTACGGCGTCAGGCCGTGGACGACGTTGCTCCAGAAGCGGCTCATTGCATTTCTCCCAGCGCGCGCTCGATGTCGGCGATCAGGTCGTTGACGTCTTCCAGGCCGACGTTGAAGCGCACCAGGACACCCTTATCCGGCCAGTCCTTGCGCATGTTCTGAATACGGTAAGGCATGACCAGGCTGTTGGCGCCGCCCCAGCTGTAGCCGATCTTGAAGAACTTGAGCGAGTCGACAAAGCGGTCGGTCTGCGCCTCGGCGAAGCGTTCGTCGAACAGCACGGAGAACAGGCCGCCGGCGCCGCTGAAGTCGCGCTTCCAGATTTCGTGGCCGGGACAATCAGTGAAGGCTGGGTGCAGCACCTTGGTGATTTCCGGCCGCGCCTGCAGCCACGCCGCCAGCTTGCGCGCCGCCGCGTCGTGCGCGTCGAAGCGCATGCGCATCGTCGGCAGGCCGCGCGAGACGAGATAGGCATCGTCCGCGCCCACGCCCATGCCGAGGCGCATATGCGACAGGCTGATGCGGTCGTGCAGCGCCTGGTCGCGCGTGATGACGGCGCCCATCAGCACATCCGAGCCGCCGGACTGGTACTTGGTCAGCGCCTGCATGATGATGTCGACGCCAAGGTCGAAGCCGCGCAGCGCCAGGCCGGCCGACCAGGTATTGTCCAGCGCGACGACCACGCCGCGCTCGTGCGCCGCCTTGCAGATGGCCGGCAGGTCCGGCACTTCCATCGACACCGAACCGGGCGCCTCGGTCCAGATCAGTTTGGTGTTCGGCTGGATCAGCGCGGCGATGCCCTCGCCGATCAGCGGATCGTAGTAGCGCGCGGTGATGCCGTAGTCGGCCGTCAACCAGCGGCCCAGCTCGCGGTTGGGGTTGTAGACGTTATCGGGCAGCAGCACGTCGTCCCCGGTTTTCAGCATCGCGAAATCGATCATCGCGATGGCGGCCAGGCCGCTCGGCGCCAGCAGGCAGTATTTGCCGTCCTCGATCTCTGCCAGGCGCGCTTCCAGCGTGAAGGTGGTCGGCGTGCCGTGCAGGCCGTAGGTATAGGCGTTTTTCTCTTTCCAGTCGCCCGAGCGCATGGCGGCGACGTTCTTGAACAGCACCGTCGAGGCGTGGTGGATCGCGCTGGGAAACGCGGCAAAGCCTTCCGGCGCCTGGTAGTCGGTGTGAACGAGTCCGGTCTGCGGGGATTTTTTGATGGTCATGGTAATTTCAGGCGAAAAAAAAGGCGGACATGCCGTCCGCCTTCATTTTACAGTGCATCGCCCTACAGCGCCTCGCCCCACAGGTCGTGGGCGTCGGACGTGGTGATTTTCACGTCGACGAACTGGCCGACCGCCAGCTTCTTGTGCGGCTCGTAAGGCGGCTTGACATACACCACGCCGTCGATTTCCGGCGCGTCGGCGCTGGAGCGGCCTACGCCGCCGCTGCGGTTGACTTCATCGATCAGCACGCGCACGGTCTTGCCGACCTTGGCTTTCAGGCGGGCCTTGGAGATCTCTTCCTGCAGCAGCATCACGCGGCCGCGACGCTCTTCGCGCACTTCTTCCGGCACCGGATTGGCCAGCTCGTTGGCGGTGGCGCCTTCGACCGGCGAATAGGCGAAGCAGCCCAGGCGGTCGATCTGCGCTTCCTTCAGGAAGTCCAGCAGGTATTCGAATTCGGCCTCGGTCTCGCCCGGGAAGCCGGCAATGAAGGTCGAACGGATGGTCAGGTCCGGATTCATGGCGCGCCAGGCCAGGATGCGGTCCAGGTTTTTCTCGCCGCTGGCGGGACGCTTCATGCGCTTCAGCACATCGGGATGCGCGTGCTGCATCGGGATGTCCAGGTAAGGCAGGATGTGCTCGCCCATCATCGGAATGACCTGGTCGACGTGCGGGTATGGATACACGTAGTGCATGCGCACCCAGGCGCCGTAGGACTTGGCCAGCTCGCCCAGCGCTTCCATCAGTTGCGTCATGTGGGTCTTGATCGGACGGCCGTTCCAGAAACCGGTGCGGAACTTGACGTCGACGCCGTAGGCCGAGGTGTCCTGCGAGATCACCAGCAGTTCCTTGACGCCGGACTTGAACAGGTTTTCCGCTTCCAGCATCAGGTCCGCGATCGGGCGCGAGACCAGGTCGCCGCGCATCGACGGGATGATGCAGAACGAGCAGCGGTGGTTGCAGCCTTCGGAGATCTTCAGGTAGGCATAGTGCTTGGGCGTGAGCTTGACGCCCTGCGCCGGTATCAGGTCGAGGAAAGGCTCGTGCGGTTTCGGCAGGTGCAGGTGGACCGAGTCCATCACCTCGGCCAGCGCGTGCGGGCCGGTCACGGCCAGCACCTTCGGGTGCACCTTCATGATGATGTCGTCGCCGGCGGCGTCTTTTTTCGCGCCCAGGCAGCCGGTGACGATCACCCGGCCGTTTTCGGCCAGCGCTTCGCCGATGGCGTCCAGCGATTCCTGCACGGCGGCGTCGATGAAGCCGCAGGTGTTGACGATGACCAGGTCGGCGCCGTCGTAGGACTTGGCGGTCTCGTAACCTTCAGCGCGCAGCTGGGTCAGGATCTGTTCGGAGTCGACCAGCGCTTTGGGGCAGCCGAGCGAGACGAAGCCCACTTTGGGTGCTGGCGCACCGGCGGCTGGCTTGGGGAGACGAGTGAGTGGTTGCGATTGCATGATAGGTTGCTTTAGGTTGCTAAATGCGCCATGAAAATTGCGGGCAATCGAGCATTATACCCCATTGGCCATAGGGAGATCATGATAGGATAGCGTTTGACCCGGCGGCCCGCCTCGAGAGGCCGCATCATTCAATTCAGGAGAGTTTGTGGCAACGCTGAAAGACGTCGCAGTGCTCGCCGGTGTAGGCATGTCGACAGCATCGCGCGCCATTTCCGGCGCCGGTCCGGTATCCCCCGAGTCGATGAAAAAAGTCCAGGCGGCGATAGAACAGCTCAACTTCCGTCCCTCCTCCATCGGCCGCTCGCTGTCCGCGCAGTCGCTGGGGATGATCGGGATTTTTGCGCCCTCGTTCTTCGGCGCCTACTACGGCACCATCCTCAAGCAGACCGACATCGAGTTGCGCGCCATGCGCCGGCACGTGGTCGTGGCCACCGGCTGCGGCGACGGCACGCCGCGCGACGAGGCCATCGAGGCGGTCAAGTTCCTGATCGGCCGCGATTGCGACGGCATCGTCGTTCTGGGCCACGATCTATACGACGAGGACCTGATCTCGCTGCAGAAGATGCATCCGAAGATGGCCTTCCTCAACCGCCGCAGCCCGGAGCTGCCGGAAGCGTCGTTCTGTCCCGACCACTACCACGGCGGCGAACTGGCGGCGCAAACCTTGCTGGAAGCGGGCCACCGCGAGCTGGCGGTGATCTCCGGCCCGTCCGGCACGTCGGACAACAAGCAGCGGCTGGACGGTTTTTTCGACGAGCTGGCGCGCAACGGCATCGCCCGCGACAGCGTGCCGCTGATCGCCTCGGACTTCTCGCGCGAAGGCGGCTTCGGCGCCACGCAGCAGTTGATCACCGAAGGCCGCAGGTTCACCGGCCTGTTTTGCGCGAACGACGAGATGGCGGTCGGCGCCCTGTCCTGCTTCCACCGCGCCGGCATCAGCGTGCCAAACGACGTCTCCATCGTCGGCTATGACGACGACTACTCGGCCGAGTTCTCGTCGCCGGGGCTGACGTCGGTGCATATCCCGATGCAGCAGCTGACGCAGAACGCCGTGCGCTGGCTGCTCAACCTGTGCTACGGCACCCAGCACGAAATCGCCCGCGACTTCCCCGTCACGGTGAGCAAGCGCGGCTCGGTCGCCCGCCGATAACCCGTAATCCGTAGTCCGGGGTCAGGTCTGACATTCGGACTACGGATTAAAAAAGGGCCGGCATCGCTGCCGGCCCAAAGACCACTTACTCCCTGGTTCTATCAGAACTTCATCGACACCCGTCCGCCGAAGGTGCGCGGGTTGTTGTAGTACGCGGCCCAGATCTGCTGCGTCGGCTGGCATGGCGCGCCGACCTGGGTGCAGACCTCGATCGCGTCGTACTTCACCGCCTTGTCGGTCGCGTTGTTGACGAACAGTTCCGCCGTGTAGGCCTTGTTCAGCGGCTCGTAGCGCACGCTCAGGTCCAGCGTGGTGTAGGCCTTCTGCTGCTTGACGCCCGGATGGCCCGGCACGTCGGTGTTGAACGCGCCCGAACCGACGAACGATTCCGACTCGTAGTGCGCCGAGGCGCGCGGCGTGATGCGGCCCTTGCCGGTGTCGAAGTCATGCTCGTACATCAGCGTGGCGGCGAAGGTCGGCGCGTGCTTCAACACGGCGCCGCCGACATTGACTGCGGGCGCGGTGGTGCCGCAGGACTGGTTGTTTGCGCGCGCCGCATCGACGTCGCAGGACAGGAAGTCGTCATACCGCGCCTTCAGCCAGGTGGCGTTGCCGCTGAAGCGGTCGATGCTGGTCGGACGATAGATCCACTCGGCCTCGACTCCCTTCACCGAGGCGCCGGCCGCGTTGAAGTTCTGCAGCGTGTTGTTCACCACTTGCGATTCCAGCTTGTCCTTGTACTTCATCCAGAACGCGTCCAGGTTCAGCGACAGCTGGCGGTTGAGCAGGTCCGACTTGAAGCCCACTTCATAGCTGGTCAGGCGCTCCGGCTTGGTGGTCGCGCCGCCGTCGCCGATGGCCGGCGAGTGGAATCCGGTGGTCACCGAGGCGAAGGTCAGGATGTCCTTGGCCGGCTTGTATTCCACGCGGCCCAGCCACGTCGACTGGCCGTATTGCAGGTCTGCCGTGTTGTCGCCGTACGTATTGCCGCAGGTCTGCTGGTTCACCACGCCGCCGGGGCCGATGTTGTGGGTGTTGATGGTGCCCACGCCCGGCGTGACCAGTTGCGCGATCTGGTTGGGCGTCAGCGTGACGGTGCCGCGCGGCGCGTTGTCCGGCCAGTTCGGGCAGGCCCAGTTCTGGCCGCCGACGTCGAACTTGTGGTCCTTGGTGTAGCGCGCGCCGCCGGTGACCTTCCACAGCGGATCGATGTCATAGCTGGCCTGCGCGAACACGGCTTTCGAGTGCAGCTCGCGGTCGCCCTGGATGAAGGACATCGCCGATGCATATTGGCCGACGGTCGGCTGCACGAAGATCACGCTGCCGTTGGCGATATCCTGGTCCAGCATGGCCTGCGAGATCTGGCTGCGGTCGATGTCGAAGCGGATCTTGTTCTTCTCGCGGAAGAAGAACAGGCCGCCCACCCATTGCAGCGGCGCTTCGGTATCCGAGCGCACCTGCAGTTCGTTGGAGACGCTGTCGAACTGGCTCCATTCGGTGCGGTTCTCGGCCTTGAAACCAGGGTAGAAACCGGCGTCCGCATCGCTGCCGTTGGTGCGCTTCAAGCGGCTCCACGCGGCCAGGTACTGGGTCTCGATGCCTTCCACCGGACGCCATTGCACCTTGGTCTTGGCGGTGATGATGGACTGGTCCAGCGTACCCGGCGTGTCGATCAGCGCCGAGCGCAGGTCCTGGCCCGGCTTCGGCTCAGCGGCCAGGTAGATGTTGCCGGCGCCGGTGTCGCTGTAGTAGTCGGCGATGAAAGTGGCCTTCAGGTCGGGCGTGAACTTCCACAGCAGCGAGGCGCGCGCGCCCTGCTGGTCGCCTGCGCCGTACTTCTTCGTCCCCGGCTGCACGTTCGAGCCCTTGCGGAAGTCGACGTAGCCGTCGTGCTGGTCCTTGATGGCGGCGATGCGCAGCGCGATGTCGTCGCTCAGCGGGATGTTCATCATCGCCTGCGTCTGGATGTGATGGTAGTCGCCCAGCGTGACGCTGGCCGAACCGAAGGTCTTGGCGGTGCTCGGCGCGCCGGACACCAGGTTGACCGCGCCGGCGGTGGAGTTGCGGCCGTTCAGCGTGCCCTGCGGACCGCGCGCGACTTCGACGTGGTTCAGGTCATACATCAGCGCCGTCGCGCCCTGCGGACGCGGCACATAGATGCCGTCGACGTAGAACGCCACCGCCGGATCGCCCAGCTCCGTGTGATTGGCCGAGCCTACGCCGCGCATGTAGACGTGCACGCCGCCCGAGTCGCTGTGCGGTTCCACCACCAGGCTGGGCACCATGGCGGTCATCGTCGCCAGATCCTTGACCTGGTTGTTGGCCAGCGTGTCCTGCGTGTAGGCGGTGATCGCCAGCGGCGTGTCCTGCACCAGCGTGTCGCGGCGGGTGGCCGTGACGATGATCTTTTCCACGTCGCCGCCTGCTGCCTGCTGCGCGTATGCCGCACCGGCGGTCAGCGCAATTTGCGCAATGCTCAGGGCTAAAATCGTTTTCTTCATTTGTCTGTCCTCGCTTCGTCCATCGTTCAAGTTGGCGTGCATGCCCGCTCTGAGTGGCTTGCTATACACAAGTGGAACCGGTTCCACCGCAGGATGCACTGATCCAACGGGCAGCCATGCGGCGGCGCCCGGTTTTTACAGCACTGCTAGCTATGAATCAGAGCCGCTGTTCGCTGGCCCCGTCAAACAGGGAGATACGTTTGGTGCGCACCGAGAAGCTGATGTCCTTCTCGGTTTCGATAGTCTGCTGGTCCTGCACGATGCCAGCGACCTGGGTACCGTGGAAGTCCAGCCACAACACGCGATGCGCGCCCATCGCCTCGACCAGCGAGACCGATGCGCACAACACGCTGTCGACGCCGTCGCAATTGCCGACGTCGATGTCCTCGGGCCGCACGCCCAGCACGCATTCGTGCCTGCCGGACGGCTGCTGCTTGAACGGGTAGTCCGTCACGTCGACGGCCATGTGCTCGTTGCTGAACATGGTGCGGCCATCCTTCTGCTCCAGCCAGCCCTTGAACAGGTTCATGCCCGGCGAACCGAGAAAGGTGGCGACGAACAGGTTGGCCGGTTCGTTGTAGATATTGGCCGGCGTGTCGAACTGCTGCACCACCCCGCCCTTCATCACGGCCATGCGCTGCGCCAGCGTCATCGCCTCGACCTGGTCGTGGGTCACGTAGATCATGGTCGCGCCGAGCTGCTTGTGCAGCTGCTTCAACTCGCGCCGCAGTTCGGTGCGCAGCTTGGCGTCGAGGTTGGACAGCGGTTCGTCGAACAGCATCACGTCCGCCTCGCGCACAATGGCGCGGCCGATCGCCACGCGCTGGCGCTGACCACCGGACAGGTTGGCCGGCTTGCGCTTCAACAGCGGGCCAAGTTGCAGCATGTCGGAAGCGCGCGAGACGCGGCGCGCGATCTCCGCTTTCGGCGTGCCGTTGATGCGCAGGCCGAAGGACATATTCGCTTCCACGTTCATGGTCGGGTACAGCGCGTACGACTGGAACACCAGCGCGATGCCGCGGTCCTTCGGATCGGCCCAGGTCATGTCCTTGCCGCCGATTTCGATCTGGCCGGAGGTGGTGTCGATCAGGCCAGCGATGGAATGCAGCAGCGTGGACTTGCCGCAGCCCGATGGCCCCAGCAACACCACGAACTCTCCTGCCTTCACGTCAAGGTTCAGGGACTCGATGACCTTGTTGCCGCCCAACTGGATCTGCAGATTACGAATAGCTACGTTAGACATGGATTAACCCTTCACAGCGCCAGAGGCGATACCGCGCACGAACCAGCGGCCGGAGATGAAATAGAGAGCCAGCGGCACGACCGACGTCAGGATGGTCGCTGCCATGTTGACGTTGTACAGGCGCTCGCCGGTGGTGGTGTTGATGATGTTGTTCAGCTGGACCGTCATCGGCAGGTGCTCGGAGCCGGCAAACACCAGGCCAAGCAGGAAGTCGTTCCAGATGCCGGTGACCTGCATGATGACGGCGACCACGATGACCGGCGTCGACATCGGCAGCATCAGCTGCAGGAAGATGCGCCAAAAACCGCCGCCGTCGATGCGCGCGGCCTTGAACAACTCCATCGGCAGCGCCGCGTAGTAGTTGCGGAACAGGAGCGTCATCACCGGCATGCCGAAGATGGTGTGGATCAGCACTATGCCCGGCAAGGAACTGAACAGGTTGACGGCGGCCAGCACACGCACCAGCGGATAGACCATCACCTGCACCGGAATGAAGGCGCCCATCATCAGGATGGCGAACAACAGGCCGGCGCCGCGCGGACGCCAGAACGACAGCGCATAGCCGTTCACCGCGCCGATGGCGATCGACAGGATGGTGCTCGGCACGACGATGGCCACCGAGTTCCAGAAGCCGCCGCGGATGCCATTGCATTCCAGGCCCGTGCAGGCCGATTGCCAGGCCTGCAGCCACGGCTCCAGCGTCGCATGCACCGGCAGCGCGAACAGCGTGCCGAGGCGGATCTCTTCCATCGGCTTGACCGACGTCACCAGCATCACGTACAGCGGCAGCAGGAAGAACAACGCGGCCACGATCAGGAAACCGTAGACGCCGATGCGGGCCGGCGTCCATGCCAGCTTGCGGCGCGGCTTGATGGCCGGCGGCGCCGGATTGATATTGCTGTCGTTCGCTGCGCGGGCTTGCGCAGCGCTTGCTGCCTTTTCCATTGCGGCCTTGTCGAGTTTGACGACTTGTCCCATCACGCCCCCTTCGCCACGCGGCGGTTGCGCACAAAGTACAGCGGCGCGACGATGGCCAGTACGGTGGACAGCAGCACGATCGATGCGGCGGAAGCGAGGCCGATATTGGCGCGGCCGAACAGGTAATCCATGATGAACTTGGCAGGCACTTCGCTGGCCGTTCCAGGGCCGCCCTGCGTCATCGCGACGACGGAGTCGAATACCTTGACCACCATCACGAACAGTAGCACGAACGCGGTCGATACCGAGGCGCCCAGCATCGGCAGCACGATGCTGACGTAGACGCGCCAGCGCGGAATGCCGTCGATGCGGGCGGCCTTCCACAATTCCTCGTCCACGCCGCGCAGGCCGGACAGCATCAGCGCCATCACCAGGCCGGAAGCCTGCCACACGGTGGCGATGACGATGGTGTAGATCGCCATGTCCTGGTCGACGATCCAGTCGAACTTGGCGTCCGCGAAGCCCAGCTTGTGCAGCACTTCCTGGATGCCCAGTTCGGGATTGAGGATCCACTGCCAGATCAGGCCCGTCGCCACGAACGACATCGCGTACGGGTACAGGAAGATGGTGCGCAGCGCGCCTTCGGCCATCACCTTCTGGTCGATGAACACGGCCAGCAGGAAGCCGATGACCAGGCAGGCGGTGATGAACAACACGCCGTAGACCACCACATTCTGCAGCGAGAGCAGCCAGCGCTCGTTGTTAAACAGGCGGATGTACTGCGAGGCGCCGACAAAATCGCTGGCCGGGAAGGTGCGCGAGCTGCTGACCGATACGCGGGCCGTCCACAGCATCGTGCCGAGGTAGGCCAGCAGCACCGTCAACGCCATCGGTATCATGGCGATGTAGGCCGCGAAGGAAACGCTTTGACGCTTCTTGGCCATGGCTTATTGATCCTTCAGCGCGCGGGCAAAGGCTTTTTGCGCGTCGTCCGGCGACTGGTTCTTGTTCCAGTAACTGGTCAGCACGTCCTGCAGCGCGCCCGTGGTATCGGGCGTTGCCAGCATTTCGGTGTTCGGCAGCTGGCGCGACTTGTCCTTCATGATGGCCAGGCCCTGGCGTGCGCAGATGTCGAGCTGCGATTCATCGACGTCGCTACGGATAGGGATGGACCCCTTGCGGATATTGAAGGCCACCTGCGCGGCCGGCGAAGTGACCGTGGTCGCCAGCAGCTTCTGCGCCTTGATGGCGTTGGCGTCCGTGGTTTTCGGGAAGACGAAGGCGTCGCCGGCGACGATGTACGGCGCCTTGGGGCCGAAGCCGGGGAAGCAGCCGTACTCCTTGCCCGCAGTCTGCTTGGCGGCGGCGAACTCGCCCTTGGCCCAGTCGCCCATGATCTGCACGCCGGCCTTGCCGCTGACGACCATCGCCGTCGCGTCGTTCCAGTTGCGGCCCGGCGAGCCGGCGTCGACGAAGGCTTTCAGCTTCTTGAAGTCGACCAGTACCTGCTTGAAGGCCGGCGACATCACGGCTTTCTGGTCGCGGTCGCGGTACACCTTCAGATACAGATCGGCGCCGCCGACCATGGCGAAGATGGCGTCGAAGGTGATCTTCTCCTGCCACACCTGGCCGCCGAAGGCCAGCGGCACCACGCCGGCTGCCTTCAGCTTGGCCAGTTGCGCCAGGAACTCGTCCCAGGTCTGCGGTTCATTGGCGATGCCTGCCTTTTTGTAGGCGGCCTTCGAGTAGAAGAACCACGCCGGCATGTGGATGTCCACCGGAGCTGCGTAGAAGTGGCCGTTGATCTTGATCGACTGGATGATGGCCGGCGGCAGGATCTGGTCCCACTTGCCGGCTGCGGCCACGTCGTCGATGTTATTGAGCAGGCCCTGTTCGACGAAGTCGCGGAACTGCTTGGAGGTGTTGAACTGCGCGGCCGTCGGCGCGTTGCCGCCGACGATGCGGTTGATGGTGGTGGCGCGCGACTGGTCGGCGCCGGCGATGGCGTTGTCGATCCACTGGCCGCCGGCCTTGTTGTACGCATCCGCAAACTGCTTGACCGCCTGCGATTCGCCGCCCGATGTCCACCAATGGATGACGGTCGCTTTCAATGGTGCTTGGGCTTGCGCTGCGCTGCATGCCGCCAGGGTGAGCGCGACCGCGCTCCCCATTTTTGAGGCCTTGAACATTCTGTCTCCCTGTGGGCGTCGAGCGCCCATTTTATTCGGATAACTTTGCTGGATGTTTAACTTTTTGCGGATCTCTCGGCCAAAAATTGGGTCACCAGTTTTGCGCTGCGTTTCAGCGTGCGCTTTTGCGTTGCATAGTCGACATGGATAATACCGAAACGCCGCTCATAACCGAAGGCCCATTCGAAATTGTCCATCAACGACCAGATAAAGTAGCCCCGTATGTCCACACCGGCCTTGACTGCTTGATCCACCGCCGCAAGGTGGCGGTTCAGGAACGAGATGCGCTGGCGGTCGTCGACTTCGCCGTCCACCACTTCGTCGTCGGTGGCCATGCCGTTTTCGGTGATGTAGATCGGCGGCAGATTCGGATAGTCGCGGTGGAAGCCGACCAGCAGGTGGCGCAGGCCGTCCGGGTACACTTCCCAGCCCATTTGCGTGCGCTCCACGCCTTCCAGGTCCACTTCGATGTAGCCGTTCTTTCCGTCGCTGACGACGTTGGTGCGGAAGTAGTAATTAATGCCCAGGAAGTCCAGCGGCGTGCCGATGATGTCCATGTCGCCGTCGAGGGCCATCGGTTCGGCGCCCGGCCACAGTTCCCACAGCGCCGACGGATAGGACTTCTTCAGCAGCGGATCGAGGATCCAGTTATTGTGCTGCAGTTCGAACAGCCAGGCGGCGCGCTGGCCGGCGGCGCTACTGTCGGTGCTGGTGCCGCGCCCCACGTTGGCGACGATGCCCACTTGCGCCGCCGGATCGTTGGTGCGCAGATGCTTGACGGCCAGGCCGTGGCCCAGCAGCAGGTGGTGCATGGCCTGCGTGGCGAACACCACATCCTGCTTGCCCGGCGCGTGGTGGCCGGTGCCGTAGCCGTGCATGGCCGAGCACCACGGCTCGTTCAAGGTGGCCCAGGCGTCGACCAGGCCGGCCAGCTCACGGCTGATCATGTCGGCGTATTCGGCGAAGCGGTAGGCGGTGTCGCGGTTGACCCAACCGCCCTTGTCTTCCAGGTGCTGCGGCAGGTCCCAGTGGTACAGCGTGACGTAGGTCTTCAAGCCCTTGGCGCGCAGCGCCGTCAGCAGCTTGCGGTAGAACGCGATGCCCTTCTGGTTGGGCTGGCCGTCCTGCGTCATCACGCGCGGCCAGGAGATCGACAGGCGGTAGGCGCCGACGTTCAGGGCAGCCAGCAGCTCGACGTCGTCTTGCCAGCGGTGATAGTGGTCGCAGGCGACGGCGCCGGTGTCGCCGGCCAGTGTCTTGCCCGGCGTGGCCGAGAAAGTGTCCCAGATCGATGGTATGCGGCCATCTTCGGCGACTGCGCCCTCAATCTGATAAGCCGCGGTGGCGGCGCCCAGCAGGAAATCCTTACTCCACAACACCGAGTCGGCCGGCGGGGAAAACGTCTCTTCCAGTGAAACTGATGCATCGACAACCACGGAAACTCCTTCGTTCAGACCGCATTTTGAAATTGTGTGGAAGCGCTTCCACAACTGTTGTCGATAGTACTACTGAAGAAATTCGGGTGTCAACGTAAATTGCGGATTTTTGGTAGGGAAATTACTTTTTGTCGGTCGGTGCTGGTGGCACGCCGGGAACGAACGGGAAGGTACCGAAGATGTTCTTGCTCTGGCTTTGCATCTGTTCCTGCATCTGCACGAACAGGCTCTTGCTCTGGTCGATGTAGTTATTCATCATGCCCTGCATCATCGGGCCCTGGACGTTCATGAACTGGGTCCACATTTCCGGGCTGAATGGCTTGCCTTCCATGCCGCCCACCGCGCTGCCGGTGAACTTGCGCTGGATGTCGGTGAACGCCTGCACGTTCTTTTCCAGGTAGGAGCCCATCATGCCCTGCATGGCGTGGCCGTAGAAACGGATGATCTGCGCCAGCACGTCGCTGGAGAACATCGGCGCCCCGCTCGCCTCTTCCTCCAGGATGATCTGGAGCAGGATGCTGCGGCTCAGGTCTTCATTGGTCTTGGCGTCGACCACGGTGAATTCTTCGTTGTCCAGCACCAGCTGCTTGACGTCCGTCAGCGTGATGTAGGAACTGGTCTGCGTGTCGTACAGACGGCGGTTCGGGTATTTTTTAATCAGGCGGTCAGCATTTTTTTTCGCACTACTCATCACAAGTCCGTTTATTGCGCCGCAGCGCGTACTCTAACAATTCGAAAAAAAAGCGAACTTCGGTCCGCTTTCCCACTTGCCTACTACTTCCATTATAGAGGGGAAAATGAATATCTTGCACCATCTGTTATAACTTTTAGGTTTTATTGCAACGCAACCAATTTTACAGACGAACAATCACAACATTTTCCCCGGTGCATCTAGTCTGCACGTACCTTCACATAACGGCCCGGCGCCGGCTCGATCGCCTTGTAGGTGGCGTTGCCTGGCTTGGCCTTGGCCTTGACATCCTTGCCGCCGTGATCGGCCAGGAATTTGGCCCATTCGGGCCACCAGCTGCCCTTGTTTTCAGTCGCGCCGGCGATCCATGCTTCGGCGTCCTGCGGCTTGGAGGCGGCGCGGCCCAGCGGCTTGTCGTTGGTCCAGTAGCTGCGCTTGTTCTTGACCGGCGAGTTGATCACGCCGGCGATGTGGCCGGAGGCGCCGAGGATGTAACGGTTGGCCTTGGCCTTGCCTGGATTAAGAATATTCATGGAGCCGAAGGCCGACGTCCACGGCACGATATGGTCTTCGCGCGAGCCGTAGATGAAGGCCGGCGCGTCGATCTTGCTCAGGTCGACCTTCTGGCCGGCGACGGTCAGCTGGCCGGTTTTCAGCTTGTTTTCCAGATAGGTGTTGCGCAGGTACCAGCAGAACATCGGGCCCGGCAGGTTGGTGCTGTCGGAATTCCAGTACAGCAGGTCGAACGGCGGCGGCTCGTTGCCCTTCAGGTAGTTCGACTGCACGTAGTTCCACACCAGGTCGTTCGGACGCAGGCTGGAGAAGGTGCTGGCCAGGTCGCGGCCCGGCATCAGGCCGCCATCCTTCAGTTGCTGCTCGCGCATCGAGACCTGCGCCTCGTCGACAAACACGTCCAGCACGCCGGTGTCGCTGAAATCGAGGAAGGTGGTCAGCAAGGTCAGGCTGGAAGCCGGATTCTCGCCGCGCGCCGCCAGCACCGCCAGCGCGGTCGACACAATGGTGCCGCCGACGCAGAAGCCGAACAGGTTCATCTTGTCCTGGCCGGTGATGTCGCGCACCACGCCCACGGCCTCGATCACGCCCTTCTCGACGTAATCGTCCCAGGTGGTGCCGGCCAGCGACTTGTCCGGATTGCTCCACGAAATCATGAACACGGTATTGCCCTGCTCCACCGCGTAGCGCACCAGCGAGTTTTCCGGCTGCAGGTCGAGGATGTAGAACTTGTTGATGCAAGGCGGCACCATCAGCAGCGGGCGCTGGTGCACCATCTCCGTCGCCGGCTTGTACTGGATCAGCTGGAACAGCGGATTCTCGTAGACCACCGTGCCCTCGGTCGTGGCCAGGTTGCGGCCGACCTCGAACGCCGATTCGTCCGACAGCGAGATGTGGCCCTTGTTCATGTCGGCCAGCATATTGGCCATGCCCTTGGTCAGGCTCTCGCCCTTGGTTTCGATCAGCTTTTGCTGCGCTTCCGGATTGGTGGCGAGGAAGTTGGCCGGCGACATGGCATCGACGATTTGCTGCACGGCAAAGCGGATTTTCTGCTTTTGCTGCGGCGTGGTTTCCACCGTGTCGACCATGGCCGTCAGGAATTTGGCGTTCAGCAGGTATGATGCGGCATTGAAGGACGACATCGGATTGCCCTGCCAGGCCGACGAGGTGAAGCGGCGGTCGCCCACTTCCGGCGTTTTACCGGCGAGAAAGTCTTGCCACAAACCGCCGAAATCCTGCAGGTACTGGTTCTTCAACTGCTCCATGGCCTCCGGTTTCACGGCTGCGCCTATGTCCTGCATCATGGCGGCCAGCGGGTTGGCGTCCGTGGTCGGCGCCATGTTGAACCAGGATTGCCACTGTCCGGGGTCGCTCATCTGCGACATCCAGGCGTTGGCAATGGCTTGAGGATCGGGCAAATTCATGTTTGTTTCCCTAAAAATAGTTAAATATCTTTACGTGGACTTCTCTATGCTGGGTTTTTTATGCTGATCGTTGCTGTAGCGTGGATTTACGTGGTCGGGCTGATGGCCCTGACGGAAACCAGTGTCGTTGCGGGAATTGTAACGTTTTTGTTCTATTGCGTGCTGCCGCTTGGCACATTGATTTATATTTCCGGCACCAAAGCCCGCCGTCGCAAGAGAGAGCTGGCCGCGCACGAGGCGCGCCAGGCGGCAAAACCGGCCGAAGGCGAAGACTAAGCCCGCGGCGGCACGAGTCATTTGATCCAGATCAATGCCGCTTGACGGCCCGTGACGCCATCCCGGCGGTAGGAATAGAAACGGCCGGAGTTGGAGACGGTGCAGAATTCGCCGCCGTACACTTTCGCCACGCCGGCCCGGTGCAGCAGATGGCGCGCCAGCGCGTACATGTCGGCCAGGTACTTGCCCGGCTTGCCTTCGATGGGCGAAAACGCCGCCTCCACGTGGCGCACGCTCGACTCGTCGAACGCCCCGCCGAGGAAGGCTTGCCTGACGTCCGGCCCCACCTCGAACTGATAGGCGCCGATTGCCGGTCCCATCCAGGCCATCAGCTCGCCGGCGCCGGCCGCGCGCATCGATTCCACGGTATTTTCCAGCACGCCGGACGCCAGGCCGCGCCAGCCCGCATGGGCGGCCGCCACGGTCTTGCCTTCGGCATCGCAAAACAGCACCGGCAGGCAATCGGCCGTCATGACGACGCACACCTTGCCCGGCGTGGAGGACAGGCTGGCGTCGGCCTCCGGCACCTCCTGCATCCGCACCTTGGCCACGTCGACCACCGTCGTGCCGTGCACCTGCGACAGCCAGACCGGATCGTCCGGCAGCATGGCGCGCAGGATCTGGCGGTTGTGGGCCACATTGTGCGGCTGGTCGCCGACGTGGGTGCCCAGGTTCAGGCCGCCACCGCCCATGCCGTCGCCGTACGGCGCCGGGCTGACGCCGCCGCGCCGCGTGGTGGACAGCGCCCCCACATGGTCCGGCAAGCCCGGCCAGTGCGGAATCAGCCATTGTTGCTGCATCGTAGTCATCAAATCTGTTCCGGCTCCTCTATGCCCGCCCGCACCAACAGCGCGGCGAAGTCTTCGGCCAGCGGCACTTGCCACTCGCGTTGCTCGCCGGTGGCCGGATGGACCAGGCCCAGCCGGCGCGCCTGCAGCGCCTGGCGCGGGAAATAATCGGCCAGGTGTTGCTTGCCGTAGGTCGTGTCCCCGACCAGCGGGAAGCCGATCGACATCATGTGCACGCGGATCTGGTGGGTGCGGCCAGTTTCCAGACGGCACTGCACCAGCGTCACGGGACGCCCCTCGCCCAGCTTGCCGCCGCCCAGCACCTGGTAATGCGTGATGGCGGGCTTCGAGCCCATGCCGGTCGAAACCGCCATTTTGATGCGGTCCTTCGGGTGGCGGCCCATCGACGAATCGATGGTACCGCTGATGCGCGGCATGCCCCACACGACTGCGTAGTATTCGCGCTTGACGGTGCGCGCGGCCAACTGGCGCACCAGGTCGGTCTGGGCCGGCAGCGTCTTGCCGACCACCATCAGGCCGCTGGTATCCTTGTCCAGCCGGTGCACGATGCCGGCGCGCGGCACGCCCGACAGCTGCGGGCAATGGTGCAGCAGGCCGTTGAGCATGGTGCCGGACCAGTTGCCGGCGCCCGGATGGACCACCATCCCGGCAGGTTTGTTGATGATGATCAGGTGCTCATCTTCATAAACGATGTTGAGTTCCATCGCTTCCGGCTTAAAAGCCTCGTCTTCCGGCGCCGGTTGGGGCAGAATGACGATCTTCTCGTCGCCGTAGACGGTTTCCTTGGTGCTTTTGGCCGGTTTGCCGTCGACCGTGACGAAGCCGTCGGTGATCCACATTTGCAGCCGGCCGCGCGAAAATTGCGGGACCAGGCCGGAAATGACTTTATCGAGGCGCTGGCCGCAGAATTCCGGGGTCAGTTCCAGTTCGATCGGAGCCAGGCCGTCTTCATCGTCGCCGAAATCGCCGTCCTGCTCGACCAGCAGGACAGCTTCGGATTCGTGTTCGGAGGAAGATTCAGCCAAATTCGGCTTTGGAGTTAATATCACAGCATTCCTATCGGCTATAATCAGCCTTTGTAAAACTTTGGTTAAACAGCTTCTTGCAAAACATATGCAAAAAAAATTGAAAGTAGTCGCAGCAACGTTGGTTCTGCTCAGTTTGTCCGCTTGCGGTTTGTTCTCGGAGAAAATCGACGAGACTAAAGGTTGGAGCGCTACGAAATTATACTCGGAGGCGACCGAGGAATTGAACGGTCAGCACTACGAGCGCGCAATTCAGTTGTTCGAGAAGCTGGAATCGAGCTATCCGTTTGGTACCTACGCCCAGCAGGCGCAGATGGAAATCGCCTATGCCTACTACAAATCCCAGGACCAGGCCCAGGCGCTGGCGGCCGTGGAGCGCTTCATCAAGCTGCACCCGAACCACGCCAACGTGGACTATATGTACTACCTGCGCGGCCTGATCAACTTCAACGACCAGATCGGTTTCCTGAACTTCATCTACGAGCAGGACGCGACGGAACGCGACCCGAAAGCCACGCGCGAAGCCTACGCGGCCTTCAAGCAACTGGTCGACAAGTTCCCGAACAGCAAGTATACCCCGGATTCGCTGGACCGCATGCGTTATCTGCTCAACGCGATGGCGTCGTACGAAGTGCACGTGGCGCGCTACTACTACCGTCGCGGCGCCTACCTGGCCGCGGCCAACCGCGCCATGGGCATCATGAACGACTACCGCGACTCGCCGGCGATCGAGGAAGCGCTGTTCATCATGATACGCAGCTACGACAAGCTGGGCATGACCGAACTGCGCGACGACACGATGCGCGTGTTCAAGCTGAACTACCCGAGCAGCAAGTTCCTCGACGAAGGCAAGAAAGCCGAGCGTCACTGGTGGAAACTCTGGAATTGATGTGAAAACCGGGACCCAGGTCCCGGTTTTTTATTATTTACACAGTTTTACGCGGCAGTTTATTCCGCTACTTTTCGACGGAAAATCCAGGTGCTGTCGTCCGAATCCTTCTTGACGTAGGCATAGCCGTCGACGTTGAACTTCTTCAGCTTTTGCGGGTCGGTGATGCCCTTGACCGCCGCGAAGCGCGCCATCAGGCCGCGCGCCCGCTTGGCGTAGAAGGAAATGATCTTGTACTTGCCGTTTTTCCAGTCCTCGAACTGCGGCGTGATCACCGGCACGTCCAGCAGCTTGGGCTTGACCGACTTGAAGTATTCCTCGGACGCCAAGTTGACCAGCGTTTCGGCGCCCTGCTCCGCCGCCGTCTGGTTCAGAGCCTTGGTGATGGTCTCGCCCCAGAACGCGTACAAGTCCTTGCCGCGCGGATTGCTCAGGCGGGTGCCCATTTCCAGCCGGTGCGGATGGATCAGGTCCAGCGGCCGCAGCATGCCGTACAGGCCGGACAGGATGCGGATGCGAGATTGCGCGTAAGCCAGCTGGGCAGGCTTGAGCGAGCGGGCGTCGAGTCCGCCGTAGACGTCGCCGTTGAAGGCCATCACGGCCTGGCGGCCTTCCGCGGTATCGTGGGTCCACGACGCGTAGCGGGCAACGTTGAGCGCCGACAGGTTGTCGGACAAGTCCATCAGTTCGCCGATCTGCGTCGGCGAAAACTCGCGCAGGCGGGTGATCAGCTGGGCGGAATGGTCGAGAAAGTCGGGTTGGGTGTGCAGCTTGGTGGTCGGAGGCGTCTCCAGGTCGAGACTTTTTGCAGGCGAAAGCACTATCAGCATAAGATTCCAGATAAACATATTTACAGAACTGCCCACATGATACCTGTTCCACCGAAAGTCATCGTCATCGACACCAATGTCTGCCTCGACCTGTTCGTCTTCAAGGACCCGCGCTGGGCCGGCCTGCTGGCGGCGCTGGAAAGCGGCGCGGTCGAGGCCGTCACGCGCTCGGACTGCCGCGACGAATACAACATCGTGCTGCACTACAAGCACCTGCCGCTGGACGACGATACCCGTCCGCTGGCCGCCGCCCGCTTCGACCAGCTGATCAAGGTGGTCGCGCCGGCCGAGTCCGGCGTACGGCTGCCGGTCTGCACCGACAAGGACGACCAGAAGTTCCTCGAAGTGGCGCGCGACGCCCAGGCCGCCATCCTCATCACCAAGGACAAGGCGCTGCTGAAACTGGCGCGGCGGCTGGCCAAGGCCGGCATGTTCAAGGTCATGGTGCCGGAAGCGTGGAGCCTCGAAGCTTAAGGTTTTTTTCGCAACACCAAACCCGGCGCGCTGAGCTAGAATAGGCTATCTGTCCACTACACAGCCGCCATGAACAGCCGCAACAATCTGCCGATTACACCCATCCTGACCAGCCGCCTGCCGGCTGTCGGGACCACTGTCTTCACCCGCATGTCCACCTTGGCCGCGCAAGCGAACGCCGTCAACCTGGGCCAGGGCTTCCCTGATTTTTCCTGCGAGCGCAGCCTGCTGCAAGCCGTCAACGACGCCATGCAGGCCGACTTCAACCAGTATCCGATGATGACCGGCGCGCCGGTGCTGCGCAACGCCATCGTCGCCAAGGTTGCCGCCATCTACGGCCACCAGTACGACGCCAACACCGACATCACCGTCACCGCCGGCGCCACGCAGGCGCTGACCACCGCCATCCTGTGCTGCGTGCACCCGGGCGACGAGGTGGTCGTCATCGAGCCGGTCTACGACAGCTACGTGCCGGCGATCACGCTGGCCGGCGGCGTGCCGGTGCCGGTCGAGATGGAGGTAAGCGAACGCGGCTATGCCGTGCCGTGGGCCAAGGTCGCCGCCGCCGTCAACGGCAAGACGCGGCTGATCATCATCAACACCCCGCACAACCCGACCGGCAGCGTGCTGCGCGAAGCCGACATGCAGGCGCTGGCCGACATCGTGCGCGGCACCGACGTGCTGATCCTGTCGGACGAAGTGTACGAACACATGGTCTACGACGGCCAGCGGCACGAATCGGTGTGCCGCCATCCGGAACTGGCGGCGCGCGCGTTTGTCGTGTCGAGCTTCGGCAAGACCTACCACGTCACCGGCTGGAAGATCGGCTACGTGGCCGCGCCGGCCGGCATGACGGCCGAGTTCCGTAAGGTGCACCAATACAACGTATTCAGCGTCAACACCCCCATGCAACATGGCATCGCCAGCTACATGGCCGATCCCAGGCCCTACCTGGAACTGCCGGCATTTTACCAGCGCAAGCGCGACCTGTTCCGCGACGGCCTGGCCAACACGCGCTTCGAATTGCTGCCGGCCGACGGCACCTATTTCCAGTGCGTGCGCTACGACAAAATTTCATCGCAAACGGAAGCGGAGTTTGCAGAGTGGCTGACCACTGAAATCAAGGTGGCGGCCATCCCGGTATCGGCGTTTTACCAGCAAGGCAAGGAGTCCGGCATCGTGCGCTTCTGCTTTGCGAAGAAAGACGAGACCCTGGCGCTCGCATTGGAGCGGCTGGGTAAAGTTTAATTGTGGGGATAGTAATGATGGCCGATACCAACCAGGTCGAGGCACCGCCATCGGTGCTGCACTTGCTCAACCAGTCGAATCGCCGGCTGGAACGCTTGCTGCAAAACCTGCGCAATGAGCGCAACGCCGAGAGCGAACTGCGCGACATCGCCCGCGACGTGATCCAGGCGGTGGAGATCAATCCGGACATCGCGCTGGCCTGCATCTTCCTGTGCCAGATCGCCGGCAGCTACGCGGTGCGCCACTGCATCGAAACGGCGGTGGTGGTGGTGGTGCTGTCGCGCAGCCTGGACAAGAGTCCGGCCGACACGCTGACCGTGACGGCGGCCGCGCTGACGATGAACGTCGGCATGCTGCGCCACAACGAAGTCTTCCAGAACAAGAACACGCCGCTGAGCAGCGAGGAAATGGCGATCGTGCGCCGCCATCCGGAGGAAAGCGCGGACATGCTCAAGTGCGCCGGCATCGAGGATGCCGAGTGGATATCCTGCGTGCTGCTGCACCATGAAAACGACGAAGGCAGCGGCTATCCGGCCGGTATCGCCAGTCCGGAAGTGACGCTGAACGCCAAGCTGCTGAGTCTGGCGGATCGTTACTGCGCGCAGGTATCGGCGCGCAACTACCGGCGCTCGATACTGCCGAACCTGGCGCTGCGCAACCTGATCGACGACAAGGCGGCGCCGGCCGATCCGACGTTAATCGAGCATTTCCAGCGCGAGCTGGGCGATTTCCCGCCGGGCAGTCTGGTGCGCTTGCAGAATGGCGAGATCGGCGTGGTCAGCCGGCGCGTGGGCGACTGCCTGCAAGTGCATTGCCTGCGCACGCCGTCGGGCGCCGCGCTGTCGCCGGCCGAGCTGCGCCGCACCGGCGACGAATCCTGCGCCATCACCGAAGCGCTGAGCGAAGACCAAGCCTCGATCCGCTTCAGCATGAAGCAAATCTGGGGCCTCCAGGCCAGCCTCTAAAACCCGGTAGATCCGGGGTCAGATCCGACATTTGGACACAAGCTCTGCCGTAACGGAAGCTACGGCAGAGCTCGTGTCCAAATGTCGGATCTGACCCCGGATCTATCTTGAGAGTTGTTCCAGCTTGCGGTCGATGAAGGCTTGCAGTTCGGGCGTCAGGCCGGCGGTGGCGCGGGCGCGCTTGAAGGCTTCGCGCGCTTCCGGCAGATGCTGGTCGGCCTGCAGCGAGATGCCCAGCCCCATCCACCACACGCCGTTTTGCGGCGACAGCTTCAGCGCTTCCCGATAATGATCCGCCGCTTCGGTGTGGCGCTGTTCGCGTTGCAGCACGCCCGCCAGGAAGGCCTGGTATTCGGCGCTGCCGCCGGCGTATGGCAGGGTCTTCATCAGCGTGTCCAGCGCCGGGCCGCCTTTTTCCAGTTGCAGTCGCGCCAGCACCATCGCCAGTCCGGGTTGGCGTGGATCGATACCCAGTGCCAGCCTCAGCTGGCGCACGGCGTCGTCGCTGCGCCGGTTTTCCAGCAACAGGCTGATGTAGGTCTGGCGGGCGGCCTCGTTGCGCGGGTCGATGTCCAGCGCGCGCTCGAGGTCGGCCAGCGCGGCGTTGACGCGCCCTTCCTGCAGCGCCACCAGCGCGCGGCGGTAGGTGTTTTCCGCCATCTGCTGCGGGCTGATGTCGTGCGTGATGGTGCCTTCGTTGGCCGGCACCGCTGCGGATTTGGCGGCCTGGCGTGCGGCCTTGCGTTCCTTGGCCGTGGGCACAACGGCGCCCCGCTCGGCCGCCGCTTCGACTTCGGCCACCACCACATGGCGCTTGGCCGGCGCGGCGGGTGCCGGCGTGTCGCCAGCAAGCTCGGTCCGAGACGCGACGGCCGCCGGCGTCGAATCAGTCGCCGCCGGCTTGACGGCGTCGGGCGACATGGCGGATGGCGCGGCAGGTTGCGGCTGCACCGGCGTCCGCTCGCTGCGCGCACCGGGCGGCACTGAATTATCGACCACCTTGGGCACCGGCCCCACCGGTATGCGATGGCTGACCCAGTACTGCCAGCCAAACCAGCCGCCGACCGCCAGCACCACCAGCGCCGCTCCACCGCCGGCCAGCATCAACGGCTTGCGGTCGCGCTCGGCCAGCGGCACGGCCTTCAATTCCTGCTGCTGCAATGCGCTGTCCGCGCCGCCGCCGCGCGCGTCCAGGTCCTGCAGCATTTTATTGATCAGGCTCATTTGGTCAGCGCCCAGGTCAGGCCGCAGGCGGCAATCAGCAAGCTCAGGCCGCCTGCCAGCCAAGGCCAGCGCACACGCCTGCCGACGGCACCTATGGTGTCATTGGCCGCCAGGCTCACATGCCGGCTGGACACTTGCTGCTTGCCTTCGCCGAAGCACAGCATCAATGCCTTGTTCGCCATGATGTTGACCAACCGCGGTATGCCGCCGCTGGCCTTGTACAAGCGCGCGATCGCGCCGCGGCTGAACAAACGGCTGCCGGTGTAGCCGGCCACGCGCAGGCGGTGCGCCAGGTAATAGTCCATGTCGTCGCGCGACAGCGGGCCAAGGTGGTAATGGAAGGTGATGCGCTGCGCCAGCTGGCGGATCGAATTGGCTTGCAGGTGCTGGTTCAGTTCCGGCTGGCCGAACAGGATGATCTGCAACAGCTTGCGTTTTTCGGTTTCCAGATTGGTCAGCAGACGCAACGCTTCCAGGCTTTCCACCGGAATCGCCTGCGCCTCGTCCAGGCACAGCAGCACCTGCTTGCCGTCGCGCGCCAGCTCCATCAGCCGGTGCGTGATCGACTTCAGCAACTGGTGCTGGTCGACATCGCGCTCCAGCGGCACTTCCAGCTCGTCGGCCAGGGCCAACATCAGCGTGCGCGGCTCGAGGTAGGGATTGGGGATGTAGGCCGTGACGAAATCCGGTCCCACCGTGGCGATGAATTTGCGGCACAGCAGCGTCTTGCCGGTGCCGACCTCGCCGGTGATCTTGATGAAGCCCTCGCCGCTCTTGGCCGCCACCAGCAGGGTATTCAACGCCTCCTGCGAATGCGGGCTGGTGAAGAAGAAGCTTGTGTCGGGCGTGATGCTGAACGGCGCCTCGCGCAAGCCGAAGTGTTTGCTGTACATATCAGTTGCGCTCCTTGGCACGGCGCGGGTCCAGGTCCTTGATGCGGCGGCTGCTGTCGAGCAAGTCCTGGTTCCAGTCCGAGGACGTTTCAACGATGGTCGGCTTGATCAGCACCACCAGCTCGCGCTTCTGCACCACATCACCGGTGCTGCGGAACAGCGCGCCGATCACGGGGATATCGCTGGCACCCGGCACGCCGGAACGGTCGGACGTCGTGGCCTGGCGCATCAGGCCGCCGATCGCCACCACCTGGCCATCCTGGCCGCGCACCATGCTGTCCATTTCCGATGTCGACGATGCCGCCAGCGGCAGGTTGAAGTTGCCCAATGAACCGAGGTTCAGGCCCTTGTTGACGGTCGACACTTGGCTCACCGACGGATGCACGTGCAGGATGATATTGCCCTGGTCGTCGATCTGCGGCGTCACGTCCAGCACCACGCCGGAGAAGAACGGCTGCAAGGTCACGCTCGGCGTGGTGACGCCGGCGCCGTTGCCGCCGGTCGTCGTCGTGGTGCTGACGCCGGTGACAAAGAACTCATCGGTACCGATCTTGAGCAGCGCCTTCTGGTTGTTCAAGGTGGCGATACGTGGGCTCGACAGCACATGCACGGTACCCTGTCCTTCCAGGAAGGAAATCAGCGCGGCGAAATTGCTGGTCTGGAAGGCCAGGCCGAACAGCGAACCGACCGCGTCGGCCGAGGCCCCCAGCGACGAACCCGTGGTGCCGTTGACGCCGGCCTTGCCGACGCTGCTCAATGGACCATTGCCCAGCGGCGTCAGCGTGGTGTCTGGCTGCAGCATGCCGGCCGAGAAGCGGTTGTTGCCGCCGGCGGCGAACTTGCCGAACGCCGCCCAGTTTACGCCGCTCTGATAGTTGCTGTTCAGTTCCACTTCCAGGATCTTCGCTTCCAGGATCACCTGGCGGTCCACCGACAGCTGGGTCGCCTTCAGGTACATGTCAACGTTGCGCAGCTCGTCCGGCATGGCGCGGATCAGGATCACCCCCGACTGCGGGCTGATGGTCACGCTGCGGCCATCCTTGCCGGGTTCGATGATAGCTTCCAACGCCGTCTTCAATTCCAACCAAAAATCGCTGGCCGAAGTGGTGGAGAGACTGGCAGCATCACGCTGCGACTGCCCGCCCCCCTGTCCCGGGGTTCCGCCGTTGTTACCGGAACCATCCCCTCCGCCACCGCTGTTGCCGCCGCTGCTATTGCCACCACTATTGTTGCCGCTGGAGCTGGTGCCCGCATTAGCCACCGAAGTCGACGATACCCTCAGACTGGACACACCCTTGCGGATCGAGGTCAGATAGTTGATCCTGAACATTTTGGTCTGCATGGTCAACGGGCGGATATAGATGCGCGTGCCCTCTACCTTATAGTCATACCCGTACAGCTCGCGCACAGCGTCCAGCGCTTCGAACAGGGTCACGTCCTTCAGGTTGGCGGTGATGTTGCCCGACACCTCAGGATTGATGAGCATGTTGTAGCGCGTGCCGGCAACGATGGAATTGAAGAACTGCTGCACCGGCACATTGTTGAATGACACATTGAACCGCTCCTCCAGCACCGCGCGCGCCTTCGGCAATTGCTCGGTCAACTGGGACAACGGCGGCAGCAAGGCACTGGACACGGCATCGCTCTGGGCGGCTGGCGGCTTGGCGGCAGCCCGCTGCGCCATTTCGGCGTTGATCTTGTCATAGGTATCGCGCGTGGGCGGCGAGGCGCAGCCATTCAACAACAGCAGCGTCAGGGAGGCGATCGTCAATATTTTATGCATAGGATTCTTAGCGTTTGTGAGCGGCATTTTTGACGTCCGCTTCGACTTCGGGGAACAAGGTCAGCACCTGCTGCTCCCTCCCAGTTTTCAGTACCACCTGGTTCTTGCCGACTTTGATCAAGGTAGCGCCGTTGAATTTCCCGCCCAATGGCACGGTCTGGCCGTCGATAACTGCCACCTGGCGCCCGCGCGTGCCGGTCAGCACCGATTGCAGCTGCGGCCCCTTACTGACGGCAGGCGCGGCATCGGACCCGGTGGCCGGAAGACGCAACAACTCCGGCGGCGGTTGTGTCGGATCGACCATTGTTTGCGCCAGCGCGGCACCCGACATCGCGGCGCAAGCGCAAAACATCAGCAAGCGACGGCTCATAACTTCATCCATTTCGAATCCAGGCTCAGCGTGTAAAGGGTCAGCGTCAGGCGCGAGTTCGGGTACTGCTGGGCATCCAGGCTGGCCTTGCCCCAGAACAGCTGGACCGGCAGGCGCTCCAGCTCGTCCATGTAGTTGACCATGTCCAGGTAACTGCCCTGCAAAACGATTTCAACGCCGTGGCGGTACAGTAATTCGTGCGGTTTGACTGGCGAAACAGTCGGGGCGCCGGCGGGTGCCGGCGGGGCGCTCACCACAGCAGCGCCGGCCGCTGATGCCGGGTTGGCAGCGGCCGGCTTGCTGGTAGAAGGAGCTTGGGCAACCTCCATCAAGCCGGTCGCCGGCAAGGTCTTCATCGACATCAGCCGCAACTTGCCGTTGCCGCGCAACAGCTGCTCGAGCAAGGGCGCGATCTTTTCGGGCGCCACCAGGCCTTTTTGCATGGACAACAAACCAGAGCGGGTATGCTCGATTTCCTGATCCAGCGATTTCAAGCGCTCGCGTGCCGGAGCGTCCGGGTCTGCCGCATACGCCTGTGCCTTAACGCTGATCTCGATATCGATGCCGGAGATCTGGTTTTGCTGTTGCTTGATCTGCGTCTGTAGCAGTCGCTGCCTGACCAGCAGCGGCTCGACTGTCACGGTGTAAACCAGGAACAGGATGGCCGCCACGACAGCCAGGAACACCATGGCACGCTCGCGCAACGTCATCGAGTCCAGCTTTGTGCTGAGCTTGATCCATTGGAGGAGGAGTCGCTGCTTCATTTGGTCCCCTCCGCTGCAGACGACTGCAGGCTGAATTCAACATAAGGAGACGACGCCGATACCGGCGTCGCAGCGGAAGCCGCGGCGCCGGCCGTCGCAGGCGCTGCCGAAGCCGGCGCGGCTTGAGCTTCCGGCCGCGAGATGTCCAGACTGGCAAAGGTCTTGCCATGCATGACGCGCTCGGCGGTCATGCGGGCGATGTAATTCGGGATCAGCGTCGGCTGCAAAGCCCTACCCTGCACGCCGATATCATTGCCGGCGCCGACAATGCGCACGCCGGTCAGCCACAGGCCGCTGACGTTCTGACGCGACAAGGCGCGGAAGTATTCGGCATAGCCAGCCGTATTGCCCAGGGATCCGCCTTGCAGCACCGACTCGGCGTCATGCAGCGACTTCAGTTCCGCTTCCGCCTGTGCGACCTGAGCTTCCAACGCGGCGCTCTTCTGGCGTGGCGCGAATTGCGCGGTAGCACGGGCCAGCCGCTGTTCGCGGTCGGCCAGCAAGGTCTTGCCAGCGGCGGCGCTACGCTCCAGTTCAGCCACGCGTTGGCCGGCAAACCAAGTCAGCAGCAGTACGCCGGCCACGATCACGCCCAGCGCCTCGGCCATCGGCAGCGCCGTGAAAACCTTCTTCTGCTTGAGGAAGATCGGATTGAACAGGTTGATCTGCTGGCTCACAGCACTACCTCCTCGTGCCGCAGGGCCGCGCCCAGCGTCATGAAGAAACGCCGCTGCTGCTCGACGTCCTGCAGCGCCGGCGCTTTGCTCAGATCAAACACATCCTCCAGGCCCATGGCCTCGACCGGCATGTACAGGTTGGCCGCCAGGTATTCATGCAGACCAGGTGCGCCGGTCGGTGCCAGCAGCAGCTTGATCACGTTCACGTAATGGAACTGGCGGTCGAAGTGGTCCAACGAGCGCTGCAATTCCAGCGTGATCTTGTCGAAGCAATGTTGCTGCTTGTCGGTGTCCGGTTCCAGCAACTGCTCGATGGTGACATCGATACGACGCGACAGATACAGCTCGCCTTTGAAGGTAATCGTCAGCAGGCCGCCCTCACCATCGAAAGACAGCATGGCCAGTCCGCGTCCCTCGACCTCCAGCAGCGCCGAGATATTCCGCTGCGCCATTTCCGGAATGTCGATGACGGTCAATGCCAGGTTGGCCTCGGCGAACAACGCTTGGCGCGACTGGATCAGCGCGTTGCGCGCGGCGATCGCAAACATCGAATGACCGCGCGAGGCATTGCTGGTGTCGACCGGAATATCGAGCACGTCGATGGTAGCGTCGTCGACGTGGAAATCGAGCATATCCTTCAAGCGCCAGCGCACCGCCGTTTTCAATTCATCCTGCGGCACGTTGGGCGCGTCCACCGTCAACATCTGGTATTCGCCGCCGTTGAGCACGGTGCCGCAGCGGTAGTTGGCGACCTTTAATTCCTTGTTCAGGCGCTCCAGCGCCTCCGGCGAGAACGCCATGTCGGATGGGTAAAACGCCGTCAGCTCGACCACCGCCTTGGCGTCGCGCACGCGCTGCACGCGGCCCGCGCACACGCCGTCCCTTAGAAAAGTGACCGTGAGCCATCCATCCGTTTTTTTAGCTCTTTTAAAGAAACTCATGCCGGCGATCTAAATGGTTACCAGCACGCGAAGTTTGCGTGCTAGATGATTGATTATATTCAAGTTACAGGGTATTTCATGCCCAAACTTACAATCCTTCTTTAAAAACACACACATTTCCACATCCCTTGCGCCTTTATAGCTGCGCGGTGATTACCCGCTGCACGTATTCCGCTCCGGGACTAGAAGCGGGACAGGCCACGCCGGACGGGCCGTTGCACGCGGTCGAAATAATTCTGCGCTTGTTTGCCGTCGGATCGTTGGCCGGGTTCGCCTGGTCGCCGTAGCCGGGCACAGCGGCTGAACAGGTAACGGTTACCGTAAAAGCAGACAGCGTGGTGTTGGTTGGCATGCTGAAAGTCACCGGAGCGGCGCAGAATCCCAGGCCGGTAGGCGTTTGCAACGCGGTGTACAGCGCCCATTCTATGCCGGCCTTGGCTGACTGATAGGCGCGCTGGCCCTGCACGTCCTGAACCGAGCTGTTTTGCTGCGAAGCCGTCAGCGACACCACCGCCACCGCCAGCCCGGCCAGCACGACCAGCAGAAAGATGGCCGTGACCAGCGCGACACCGGCCGAGCGGCGGAGGTTCCGATATTTCATGGAGTGTTGTCCGTGTGAATTTGATGCGTCAGCGTCATCGTTTCCAGATCATTGGCGGTACCGGCGCCGGAACGCGCGAGCGCAATGCTCAGGCCGATCAAGCCACTGTGCCGGTTGGCCGCCTGGTCCACACTGAAAGAGCAGGCCAGCACACCTTTCGCCAGCAAAGCGCCGGTCACGCCCGAACTTGCCGGCAAGGCGGCTGGATCGATTTGCGCGCCATTGAAGCCGTAGCCGGTGTAGCGGGTCAGCGTACCGCCACCGCTGACATTGTCCGTGCAACGGAAAGTCACCGGCGAAGTCACCACCTGGAAGCGATGGCCAGGCGATGCATTCGCCACGACGCCTGCGCCCGGCACGAACGGATTGGCGACCAAAGACACCGAATTGATGCCCACGCCACTCACCTTCGCACGATTGCTGCCGACGTAGGCATCCGCTCCCGCATACCCCGGGCCGAGGTTGTAGACCACAATATAGTCTGTAGTCGCAGCGATGGCGTATGGTGCAGCAGGCATGGGTCCGACCACATTGAAGGTCTTGACGTTGGCATCGGTAAAGCTCAACGGCACCGAGCTGGCGTTGCCGTTATCGCTGACGTCCAAATACTGTCCGCCGGCTTTGGTTGGAATGAATTCCAGCAACGAGATGCCGCCGCTTACGGTCAGGCGCACGCTGTTCGGCAGCGCCGAATGCAACTCGCGCACCATGCGGCGCAAGGCCAGATCGGCGGCATCGGCCATGTCCGCGCGGGCGGACGCGTTCGCATAGTTTCTCACGGGTTGCCGGATGAACAGCACCATGACGCCCGCCAGCACGCCGGTAATAACCATGACGACGATCGCCTCCACCAGCGTGAAACCGCGCTGGCGTACCGCCGGAGAATTGACCGAGATCGTCTTCATGGGATGAAGTTCGGCGCATAGCGCGTGCGGTAACCGTCAAGCTGGATGACGTCGTTGACGCCAGTGCCGTATCTGGTGGTGATCGTGATGCGCAAGGCGTTGAGATTGGCATTGGTCGACGTGATGTCCAGCCCCCCCGGTCCAAGCGATGCGCCGCTGGCGGACAGGTCGTTCAGCGTCACGGTGGTGGTGATGCCGGCCAGGGAAGCATTGCCCATGGTGTTGAGCGAGGCATCCTGTCCCAGAGGCCGGCCGTTGATGTCCAGATCCACGCCGCTGGTGGCGAAGCTGCGGTTCTCCACGCCCAGCGCCAGCGCGTAGTCCGCCACGTTGCCGTAGGGGCGCACCAGGCCGGTCTTGTTATTGCGCACCGTCTCCTGTGTGGCGCAAGCATTCTGGTTGTTGGCGGTAAGCGCGGCCGGATCAGCGGGGTCGCAGTAGGTGAAGGCGGCGCCCTGCACTTCTTCCATGTAAGCTTCGGCAATCATCATCGCCTGCTTGCGGCGCAACGGATCGGCACTGGCAGTGCTGCTCCTGTTCAGTACGCTAGTGATGGCGGCCGCCGCCACACCCATAATGACGATGAACAGCACCAATTCCACCAGCGTGAGGCCGCGCTGGCTCCGGGCGTCACAGATCGTGGACATAACCGGTCTCCCGCTCTATCACGACAGTAAAGGCATTCGCGCCGCTGCTGAAGGTCAGTTGCATCGTGCCGAAAGTGGATGTGCCGCTGCCTGCGACGTCGGTGCTGTTGTAAGGACGCCCCATACCGTCGAAGGAAAAATAGCCGCCGGCGGCAAATTCGTTGCGTACGCTGTCGCTGGCAACGTTGACGTTGGCAGGACGGCCTTCGCACATCCAATTGGCAACATAGGAGCTGGAGAGCTGGCAGTAGGCCTGGGTCATTGCCTTGCCGCTATTGCTGCCGCCAGGAGCGCCAGCCAGATCGCCCCCAGCCGCGCAGCCGGGCTGCAGACAGACAGCAAAACCGGCAGGTTCCGAACGCACGTAGACTTGCCGGTTCTGTGCGATGGCCAGCTTTTGGGCAAAGCGGATAACGGCCTTGGCCTGGTCGGCGTAGGCCTTGCTCTCGAAAAGCGTGTTGTCGAAAAAGCGCACGGCGCCGACGGCACCGAGAACGCCGATCAGCACGATTACCGTGATCAGCTCGATCATGGTGAAGCCGGCGGACAGCCGGCCTCGCACAAGAGAGACGCGCTTCAAAACGCCACCAGGCCAGCGCCTACCTATGCTTACTGGCAGGTTGCCACGGTACCGTTCATCACGACGATCGGTGCCGTAACGACACCGCCAGCGCTGGTGGCTTCTTTATACGAAACCCAGCAGGTCAGGCCGCTGGCAGTGGTTGAAGCGCTCTTGGGCTGGATCAGAATGGTGTTCGCACCAAACGCGGGCAAGGAATCCGTCGCGGTGGCATTCGGGCCCACGGTAACTAGGTAATCCGAGGCTGCCAGACCGGCTGCAACGGCGGTGGTCGCATCAGCTGCTGGATAACCATTGACGAGGTTGACAGTTTGCCCCTCCAACACCACTGTGGCAGGCGTGGCACCGCCATTGACGAGCGTCTGGCCGCGCGCCAGCGCTACCGTGGTCTTCAATGAACCGGCTGCCGCGTTCAGCGCCGCCAAACGGGCATCGCCGCCCAGGTTGACAAATTTCGGCAAGGCGGTGGCCGCCAGGATACCGAGGATAACGATCACAACGATCAATTCGATCAGGGTGAAACCCGCCTGTGCCTGTTTGCGAATTGTGTACATTGCTTGCTTGTTCATTACTTTCTCCAAATCGTCCAAAAGGGTAAGTCCGCGCGAGTGGCGCTAATCATTGACTTGCTCAAAGGCCACACCGAGGGATTCTGGTGTGCCTGACGGCTTGGCGGGGCTATAGGGCAAGCGAAGCAATTTTACCTTGAATTTCAAACGTTTCAGCTGAGCATCTCCAAAAGAATTTCTGATATTTAACAAATAGACCAAAGTCTTGTTGCTCCGGTCGAAATACCAATTTCCTTTGGAAATCTCGCCATCTTGCGGTGCGAAGTATTCGCCTGCGTAATTAATGGGCTTATCAATTAACAAATTTAACGGATTTTGTTCGGCCAAAATCGTTAAATCCACGCTGCGCCCGGGCAATTTTCCTTGCGTTACCTTAATTTCTAAGGCGGCGCGTACATTGGCCACCGTCAGTTGAACTGACGTCCGCTCCGCTTCATCTTGGTAGTACCATATCCGCTGGAGCAAAATTGTCATCAAAATACCAATGACCGCGACTGCGACGCCAAACTCAAGCAAGCTGGCGCCCCGTTGTTTCGCAGTCACAAATGTAGATAAAAAGACCACGGCCGTCCTTGTTTGGGCGATTTAATGGTGCAAGGCAGCCTTGCCCAGGTCCCAGATCGGCAGGAAGATGCCCAGCGCCAGCACCAGAACCATGATGCCGAGGAAAGTGATCAGGATAGGTTCGATCTGCGCCGACAAGGTCTTCAGCTCGTAATCGACCTCACGTTCGTACATCAGCGCGATCTCGTCCATCAGGTCGTCGATCGAGCCGCTCTCCTCGCCCACCGCGATCATCTGCAGCACCACCGGCGTGAACACGCCGGCGGCGGCGGCTGTACGCAGGATGCTGTCGCCCCGCTCCACCCCGTCACGCATCTGCTCGACGCGGGCGCACAGGTAGGAATTGTCCACCGTCTGCGACACCACCGTCAGCGCCTGCACGATGGGCACGCCGCTGCGGCTGGACAGCGCGAAGCTGCGCGCGAAGCGTGCCATCGTGGCTTTCAGCACGATCTTGCCGGCGACCGGGATGCTCAGCTTGAACTTGTCCCACTTATATAAGCCCGCAGCGGTGCCGACCCAGGCGCGGAAGCCCCAGAAGGCGCCGGCCGCCGCCACCGCCATCACCGGCCAGTAGCGCACCGTAAAGTTGGAGGTGCCGATCAGGATGCGCGTCATCAGCGGCAGTTCGGCGTGGAAACTGGCAAACACACCGACAAACGCCGGAATCACGAACATGTTCACCACCACCATCGCCGCCACCATGGCGAACACGACAAAGGTGGGATAGCGGGTCGCCGACTTGACGCGCTGGCGCATGTCGCGGTCGAACTCGAGGTGGTCGAACAGGCGCAGGAACACTTCCTCCAGCTGGCCGGTCATCTCCCCCACCCGCACCATCGACAGGTAAAACGGCGAAAACACGGCCGGATGGCGGCGCATCGCGGCCGACAGCTCGCGGCCCGAATCGAGCGATTCGCGCAAATCCTTGATGACCTTGCCGAACGACTTGCTGACCGCCGACTCCTGCAGGCCGGCCAGGCCGCGCATGATGGGCACGCCCGACTTGAGCAGGGTGTACAACTGGCGGCTGAACAGCTGCACGTCCATCGACGTGACTTTTTTCTCGAACAGCTTGACCCACCATGCCTCGTCGTTACCGGTCACGGCCCTCTTGGTCACCACGATCTCGATCGGCGTGACGCCGGTATTGAACAGCTGGTCGGCGACGGCGCCGCTGTCGGCCGCCTCCAGCACGCCTTGCATCAGCTCGCCGCGCGCGTTGCGGCCCTTGTAGGCGAAAAACGGCACGTCAATCCTCGATCTGGTTGCTGATGCGCATCGCTTCCGACACCGTCGTGCGGCCCTGGATCACCAGTTGCACCGCATGCCGGCGCAGCGTTTCGCCGGCCATCTCGGCCGCAGCCACCTTCAGGAAGTGGGCCGGATCAGGATCGTTGGCGGCGTCGACCACGGCGCGCGTCATTTCCAGCAATTCATAGACACCGGTCCGGCCGCGATAGCCCATGCCGTTGCAATGCGAACAACCCTTGCCGTGGAAATAGCGCGCCTTGTCAACCTTGTCGTTGAGCTCCATGCTCAGCCATTCGCGCTCGGTCGGCGTCAGCTCGTACGGCGTGGTGCAGCTTTCGCAGATCACCCGCACCAGACGCTGCGCCAGCACCGCCTGCAGCGAACTGCCGACCATGTAGCGCGGCACGCCCATGTCCATCAGCCGCAGCGGCGTGCTGCGGGCGTCGTTGGTGTGCAAGGTCGACAGCACCAGGTGACCGGTCATCGCGGCGCGCAGGCCGATTTGCGCGGTTTCCTGGTCGCGCATCTCGCCGACCAGCACGATGTCCGGGTCTTGCCGCAGCGCGGAACGCAGCACGCGCGCGAAGTTCAGTTCGATCTTGTCGTTGACCTGCACCTGGTTGATGCCGGGCAGCCGGTATTCGACCGGGTCCTCGACGGTGATCAGTTTCTTTTCCACCGAATTGAGCTCCGCCAGCGCGCAATACAAGGTGGTGGTCTTGCCGCTGCCGGTCGGCCCGGTCACCAGCACCAGCCCGTTCGGCCGCTGGACGATGGCGCGGAACTTGTCCAGGATGCCGCGCGGCATGCCGATCGCGTCCAGCCGCAGCTGGGTGGAACCCTGGCTCAGCAGACGCATGACCACCGACTCGCCGAACTGGGTCGGCATGGTGGAAATACGCACGTCGATGCGCTGGTTCTTGACCCGCACGGCGAACCGGCCGTCCTGCGGCAGCCGTTTTTCCGAGATGTCGAGGTCGGACATCAGCTTCAGCCGCAGCGCCAGCGTCGGGGCGATCTTGATGTCGGCCTCGGTCTGCAGGTGCAGCACGCCGTCGATGCGGAAGCGGATCTGCAGCCGGCCTTCCTGCGGCTCGATGTGGATGTCCGAGGCGCGCACCTGGGTGGCGTCGTCGAACACCGATTGCAGCAGCTTGACGATGGGCGCTTCTTCCAGGTTCGAATTGCCGGCCGCCAGCGCGCCGAAATCGACCGAGACGTCGCCGATATCCTGTTCCAGCTCGCGCGCCAGGTCGGAAATGTCGTCGGTGCGGCGGTAAATCCGGTCGATGACGCCCAGCACCTCGGTCTCGTTGACCACCGCCAGCTCGATCGGCTGCTTGACGATGCGGGTGATCTCGTCATAGGCGAACAGGTCGGTCGGGTCGGACATGCCGACCAGCAGCGAGCCGCGCCGGTCTTCCAGCACCAGCGCGCGGAAGCGCCGGGCCTGGGTTTCCGGCAGCAGCCGCACCACCTCGGGATTGACGTTGAAGAACTTCAGGTTCAGGTAAGGAATGTTGAGCTGGCGCGCCAGCGCGCCGGCGATCTGTTCCTCGGTAACATAGCCGTTTTCGATGAACACCCGGCCCAGCTTGCGCCCGCTGCGCTTTTGCTCGGCCAGCGCCAAGCCCAGCTGTTCCTCCGACAGCAGCTTTTGCTGCACCAGGATTTCCCCCAGACGGACCTTCTCCGGCCTTGCCATACCCGCTCCCTGTTTCTGTGCCACACGTCAATTGTTCGCCATTCTAGTGGAGAATGCCACGCTTGCGAGCGGCATCGCGCCCCGGGTGTAGCTTTCTGCGCACGAATGCGCTAATCGTCGGCCTGCCGTACAACGACAGGCGACTTCCGAGGTGTAACAACGCGAAAGCTGTTTATTTGCCGAAATTGCTTGACAATCATTACCGGCGAGCCCAAAGTGATATCACTTTGATGTCACTTACCTGAGGAGCAATCGAACATGAATGGTGCACACACTCGCCGCGAAATGGCGTTCTCATCGACGAATGGCTACCTGGCCGCCTGTGCCGGGGTTGGCTTGCTGCTGGTCGCGGCGCTTCTGGTTAAAACCGGGGTGGGGAACGCCGACGGTTATTCCTTTTTATTGGGCGGGGTGTTGATGGTACTGGCCGGAATATTCTGCCTGACCGGCCTGTTCATGCTGCAGCCGAATGAAAGCGCGATCCTCACCCTGTTCGGCAAATACATCGGCACCGACCGCAGCGAAGGCCTGCGCTGGGCGTTCCCCCTCTACGTCAAGCGCCGGCTGTCGCTGCGCGCGCGAAATTTCAACGCGCCCACGCTCAAGGTCAACGACAAGCGCGGCAACCCGGTGGAGATCAGCGCGGCCGTCGTCTGGCGCGTGCGCGACACCGCCCAGGCCGTCTTTGAAGTGGACGATTTCGAGCGCTATGTCTCGATCCAGGCCGAAGCCGCGCTGCGTCATCTCGCCTCACAATACGCGTACGACGAGGCCGAGGACCTGCCCGAGGGTGAAACCACGCTGCGCGGCGGCATGGATGTGGTCGCCGACGCCCTCAAGTGCGAGCTGCAGGCGCGATTCGAGGCGGCCGGCGTCGAGGTGCTGGACGCCAAGCTCACCCACCTGGCCTATGCCCCCGAGATTGCCCAGGTCATGCTGCGACGCCAGCAGGCCGAGGCGATCATCAGCGCCCGCGCCAAGATCGTGCACGGCGCCGTGAGCATGGTGGAGAATGCGCTGAACGGGCTGTCGGAGCGCGGCATCGTCGAGCTGGACGACGAGCGCAAGGCGGCCATGGTCAGCAATTTGCTGGTGGTGCTGTGTTCGGACAAGGAAACCCAGCCCATCATCAACACGGGCACCCTCTATAACTAGCGGCCGAACAGCATGGCGAGTCCCGGTAAAAAAGCCTATCCCTTGCGGATAGACCCCGCGCTGTGGGAAGAGCTGCAGCGCCTGGCCGCGCGTGACTTGCGCAGCGTGAATGCGGAAATAGAATTCCTGCTGAGAGAGGGGCTCGCCCGGCGCGGCGTGAAGACTAAAGAGGACAAGGAAAAAAACGCCGGCGAGGACGGCGAGTAGCGCAGCGCAATAACATACAACTCGTCACAATACGTGACAGCGGAGACATGCGCCGGATACTTGACCGGCGCAAGCTGGACGGTGTTTTCCACCAACGGCACCGTCTCCGCCTTCATGACCACCCTGCTCACCTCCCGCCTGCAACTGGTTCCGCTTGCGGACCAGCACCTCGAAGGCTTGCACGCCATCAACGGCGATCCCGCCGTCATGGCCTACATCGGCGACGGCGCGCCGCTGTCGCTGCCGCAAAGCCGGCTGATGATCGCCACCGTGCAGCAGCGCTGGGCCGAACACGGCATGTCGTGGTGGGCGCTGCTGCGCCGCGACGACGGCGTCATGGTCGGCGCCGCCGCGCTGCAGCCGCTCGAGGCGCGCACCGGGGGCGTGCTGGAAATCGGCTGGCGGCTGCGGCGCAGTTGCTGGGGCCTCGGCTACGCCACGGAAGCGGCGCAGGCCGCCGTCAAGCACGCGCGCCTGGGCGGCGAACGACGGCTGATGGCGGTCGCCTACCCGCGCAACCTGGCCTCGATCGCGGTCATGCGCCGCCTCGGCATGCTCTATCGCGGTATCGAAACCCACTACAACACCCCCTGTGCTACCTTTGAACTCGATCTGCAAAAATAAAAGCACGCACGTACTTTTATTCGACTAGAATAGCGCATACTCACAACGCGGGAGACAGCATGTTCGAGGAATTCATCGGTACCAAGGCGGTGTCGGCGCGCCACCAGTTCGACGTGGCGGCGCTGGACGCGTATCTGCGCCGGCATGTGGAAGGCTATCCGGCCGGCGAATTGACGGTCGAGCAGTTCAAGGGCGGCCAGTCGAATCCGACCTTCAAGCTCAGCATCGGCGGCCAGCACTACGTCTTGCGCACCAAGCCGGCGCCGGCCGCCAAGCTGCTGCCGTCGGCGCACGCCATCGAGCGCGAGTACCGCGTGATGGACGCGCTGAGCAAGAACGGCTTCCCCGCCGCGCGCCAGTACGCGCTGTGCACCGACGAGGGTATCATCGGCCGCGCCTTCTACGTGATGGAATTCGTCGAGGGCCGGGTGCTGTGGGACCAGGCCCTGCCCGGCATGACGCCGGCCGAGCGCGCCGCCATCTACGATGAACTGAACCGCGTGATCGCCCAGCTGCACACGGTCGACTACGCGGCCATCGGCCTGGCCGACTACGGCAAGCCGGGCAACTACTTCGCGCGCCAGATCGAGCGCTGGAGCAAGCAGTACCTGGCCTCGCAGACCGAGACCATCGCCGCCATGGACCAGCTGATCGCCTGGCTGCCAGACAACATCCCGCCGGGCGAGGACGTCTCCATCGTCCACGGCGACTTCCGCCTCGACAACATGCTGTTCCATCCGACCGAGCCGCGCATCCTGGCCGTGCTGGACTGGGAGCTGTCGACCCTGGGCCACCCGTTCGCCGACTTCTCCTACCACTGCATGAGCTGGCATATCGAGCCGGGCCAGTTCCGCGGCATCGCCGGGCTGGACCTGCAGGCGCTGGGCATCCCCACGCAGCAGCAATACATCGCCCGCTACGCCGAGCGCACCGGCAAGACCATCCGCTTGGAAGACTTCAATTTCTACCTGGCGTTCAATATGTTCCGCTTGGCAAGTATCATGCAGGGCATCATGAAGCGCTACGTCGACGGCACCGCCGCCAGCGCCCAGGCGCTGGAATCGGGCAGGATGGCGCGGCCGATGGCCGAGCTGGGCTGGGCCTACGCCTGCGGCAAGCCGATCTGAGACTTGTGGCGGCGGCGCGCCGTCATGGACAAATCGCTTTCTGAAACCGCCGGCCTCGGCTACTATCGTGCTGCCAGTCCCATGCACCGATATCGTCCGGGGTCTTACGTGTGCCAGTAACCATCCGCAACCGCCTGCCATCCATCCGCTCGCAGATCGCCCTGCTGGTGCTGGCCTGCGCGCTGCCGACGGTGATCGGCTTCGGCGCCGTGGTGCGCCAGTTCTACCAGCGCGAGCGCGCCACGCTGATGGAAGACACGCAAAAGTCGGCGCGCATGGTGGCCGCCGCCATCGACCGCGACCTGCTGCAGAGCGAAAGCGCGACGCGCGCGCTGGCCACCGCGCCCGCGCTGCGCGGGGCCGACCTGGCCACGGTCCGGGTGCAGGCCGGCGCCCTGCTGGGGCCGCAGTTTCCCGCCTCCCAGTTCATCCTCAGCGACGCCGCCGGCCAGGCCGTGATGCAGGTCGGCGCAACGCTGCCCGACAGCCTCAATGCCGCCGCCAACGAACGCCGCCTGGCGCCGCTGTTCGCCAGCGCGCGCCAGCAGCTGTCGGTGGTCTACGTCGAGGGTAGCGCGCTGCTGGCGGTCGACGTGCCGGTGTTTATCGACAGCCGCGTGGCGTACGCGCTGACCGCCGTGCTCAAGGCGGACCGGCTGCCGCGCATCCTGCGCGACGAGCAACTCACCGCCCAGCAGACGATGACCCTGTACGACGCCGACGGGGTCATCGTGGCCCAGGCCGGCGGTCCGCGCCTGCTGCTGGGCCAGGCGGCCGATCCCAAGCTGCGGACACGGCTGCGCCAGTCCGACGAGGCGCTGCTGGAGGATCAGGCGCCGGACGGCACGCCCATCTATCTTGGCTTCAGCCGCTCGCCGGTCAGCCGCGCCACGGTCGCCATCGCCACGCCGCAAGACCAGGCGCTGCAGGAGTTGCTCAGCGCCGTCACGACGATCTCGCTGACCATGGCGGGCGTGCTGCTGGCCGGTTTTTCGCTGGCGTGGTGGGTCGGCGGCCGCATCGCCGGCTCGGTGCGCGATCTGGTGGCGCCCGCGCAGGCGCTGGCCAGCGGCGCGCCGTTCAGCCTGCCGGCGCTGACCTTCCGCGAGGCCGAGGCGGTCGGCGCCGCCTTCCGCGCGCTCGAGGACGACCTGCGCCGCCATCACGAGGAACTGGAGCAGCTGGTGGCCGAGCGCACCGTGCAGCTGGAAAAAAACCGCGCCCAGCTTGAAACGCTGTACGCCACCGCCCCGGTCGGCCTGAGCTACGTCGACAGCGAGCTGCGCGTGATCCGCATCAACGACTACCTGGCCGCGCTGAACCGCCAGCCGGTGGTGGCCCACCTGGGACGCCACGTGGCCGACATGATAGACGACGCCGACGTGCGACGCAGCGTGCTGGCCGACTACCGCACCGTGCTCGACACTGGCCGGCCGCTGACCGGCCAGCCCCGTTCCGGCTATCCGGCGGCGTCGCCGGATCAGCTGTGCCACTGGGTGGTCAGCTACTATCCGCAGTTCGGCACCGACGGCCGTATCATCGCCATCACCGGCCTGCTGCTGGACGTGACCGAGCAGAAGCGCGTGGAGGCGGAGTTGCGGCAGTCGCGCCAGCTGTTGAGCTCGGTGGTGGAAAATATTCCGGCGATGGTCTTCGTCAAGCGCGCCGCCGACCTCCACTACGAGATGTTCAACCGCTTCGGCGCCCAACTGCTGGGCATGGAGGACGGCTCGCGCATGCTCGGCATGCAGGATGCCGATTTCGTGCCGGCCGAGCAGGCCGCCATGTTTGCCGAGGCGGACCGGCGGGTGCTGGCCTCGGCGCCGGGCGCGGTCACCACGATCCCCGAGGAGCCGGTCACCAACGCCAGCGGCGAAACACGCTACCTGACCACGCTCAAGGTGGCGCTGCGCGACGAGCACGGCACCGCCACCCACGTGCTGGGCCTGGCGGTCGACATCACCGAGCGCAAGCAGGCCAAGGAGGCGCTGCGGGCGACGGTGGCGCAACTGGCGCAAAGCGAGCATTTCGTCCGCACCGTGACCGACAACCTGCCCGGCATGGTGGCCTACTGGGACGCCGGCCTGCGCTGCCGCTTCGCCAACCGCTATTTCCGCGAATGGTACCAGCGCGGCGCCGACGCCATGGCGGACGCGCTGATGCCCGACGTGCTGGGCCCGGACCAGTACGCCGACGTCGCGCCCTATGTGCAGGGCGCGCTGCGCGGCGAACCGCAGGGCTTTGCCGGCCAGCTGCGCTGGCCGTCCGGCGACGTCAGCCACACCTGGGTCAACTACATCCCCGATGTCGACGCGGCGTCGCAGGTGCAGGGCTTCTTCGTGCTGGTGTCCGACGTGACCGAACTGAAGGAAACCGAGCTGCACCTGCAGGAGCTGAACGAGGAACTGGTGCTGGCGCGCGACCGCGCCGAGGCGGCCAGCCGCGCCAAGAGCGCGTTCCTGGCCAATATGAGCCATGAAATCCGCACCCCGATGAACGCCATCATCGGCCTCACCCGGCTGCTGGAGGAAGCGCCGCTGGCGCCGCGCGAACGCGCCAACCTCGACAAGATCCAGCTGGCCACGCAGTCGCTGCTGGGGCTGGTCAACGACGTGCTGGACTTCGCCCGCGTCGAGACCGGCCAGCTGACGCTCGAGCATGCGGAGTTCCGGCTCGACCACATCCTCGCCAGCATCAGCGTGCTGGTCGGCGGCAACGCCTGGGACAAGGGCATCGAACTGGTCTACGACATCGATCCGCAGCTGCCGACAACGCTGGCGGGCGACCCGATGCGGCTGCAGCAAGTGCTGCTCAACCTGATCGGCAACGCCATCAAGTTCACCGAACAGGGCGAGGTGGTGCTGCAGGTGCGCCAGGCGCCGCAGACGGCGCGTCCGGGCGACCGCGCCGCGCTGATCGAGTTCAGCGTGCGCGACACCGGCATCGGCATCGCCCCCGAGGCGCTGGCGCATATCTTCGACGCCTTCTCGCAAGCCGACAGCAGCAGCAGCCGGCGCTTCGGCGGGGCCGGCCTCGGCCTGGCGATCTGCAGCCAGCTGGCCGACATGATGGGCGGTGCCATCAGCGTGCGCAGCGAGCCCGGCCTGGGCTCCGAGTTCGTGTTCACCTGCCCGCTCGAATGCGTGGCGCCGGCCGCCGCGCCGGAGGCCGTGCGCGCGCTGTCGGTGCTGATCGTCGACGACCGCGCCAGCGTGCGCCAGGCGCTGCACAGCGCCTGCCGCCATTGGGGTTGGCGGACCGCCGGCGCCGCCGGCGCCGAACCGGCGCTGGCCTTGCTGCACGACAGCGTGCGCCAGCAGCGTCCCTACGACCTGCTGCTGCTGGACCAGGACATGCCGGGCATGGACGGCGCGGCGCTGCTGCAGCACATCCACGCGACCCAGGCGCTGCCGCTGCCGCCGGTGCTGCTGATGGTGGCCGAGCACGCGGCCGCCGCGCAGGCGCGCGAAGCCGGCCGCCTGGGCCTGGCGGGCGTGCTGGCCAAGCCGGCCAGCCCGGCGTCGGTGCTGGAACAGGTGCAGGCGGTGCTGGCCGGCAAGGGCATCGCCGGCGCCGGGCCGGACGAGCCGTCGCCGCTGCATGGCCGGCTCGACGGCGTGCGCGTGCTGCTGGTGGAAGACAATGAAATCAACCAGGAGGTGGCGCAGTTCATCCTGCTGCACGCCGGGGCCGTGGTCGAGACGGTGGCCAACGGCCAGTTGGCGGTCGATGCGCTGCTGGCCGCGCCGGAGCGCTGCGACGTGGTGCTGATGGACGTGCAGATGCCGGTGCTGAACGGCTACGACGCCACCGTGGCGATCCGCGCCGGCGGCCCGCTGCTGGCGCGGCTGCCGATCGTCGCGATGACCGCCAACGTGATGGAGGAGGACCGCCGCCTCGCCGACGAGGCCGGCATGGACGCCCATGTCGCCAAGCCGATCGACGTCGAGGAACTGCTCGGCGTGCTGACCCGGCTGGTGCCGTCCGCGCCCCTTGCCGCACGGAGCGCCGTGCCCGCCGTCGCCGCTACGGCCACCGCCGCGCCGGCGGAAGCCCTGCCCGGCATCGACCGCGCCGCCGCGCTGGCACGCCTCGGCGGCAACTACGACGCCCTGGTCGCGCTGCTCAAGCGCTTCGAGCAATCGCAGGGCGGCACCGTCGGCGAGGTGCGCGCGCTGCTGGCGGCCGGCCGGCTACCGCAGGCCGCGCAGGCGCTGCACCGGCTGCGCGGCGTGGCCGCCAACCTGGGCGCGGGCACCGTCGCCGGACTGGCGGCCGAGGCGGAAACGGCGTTGCGGCAAGCCGGAGCCGGCCCGGACGGCGCCGCGCCGCCGGCGCTGAACGAGGCACTGGACCGGGCCCTGACGCAGCTGGCGCAGGCCCTGGACGTGGTCGCCGGCGGCGCCCGCCAGCTGTCGGCGCCGCCCCCGTCATTGGATGTTCTCACAAGCAACAGTGTAGAATCCGACTTGCCGCAAAAGCTGGCGGAGTTACAAAGTTTGCTTCAAAATAACAACCTGAAGGCCCTGGAGCACTTCCAGCAACTGCGCCCGGCGCTGGCGGCGGCCGAACAAGCCGCGGCCTTGGCCGAAGCGGTGGAGACGTTGAATTTCCGCGCCGCGCACCAAATTGTGGTAGACCTGTTGCAGCGAAAGGAAAGCGCATGAGTTGGACCGACCTCGCCAGGAATGGACGGATACTCGTGGTCGATGACGCCATGGAGAACATCCAGATCCTGCACCACGCGCTGCGCGACGAGCACGAAGTGCTGTTCGCCCTGGACGGCGAGAAGGCGCTCGACATCGCCCAGGAACAACGACCCGACCTGATCCTGCTGGACGCCGTCATGCCCGGCATGGACGGCTATGCGGTCTGCGCGGCGATGCGCGCCTCGCCGCGCCTGCAGGACATCCCCATCATTTTCGTCACCGCGCTGAGCCAGCCGGAGGATGAAACACGCGCACTGGAGGCCGGCGCCGTCGATTTCATCAGCAAGCCGTTCAACGTCGCGGTGGTGCGTGCGCGCGTGCGCAGCCAGCTGACCATCAAGCGCCAGGCCGACGCCATGCGCGAACTGAGCATGACCGACGGCCTGACCGGCGTGGCCAACCGCCGCAGCTTCAACGACGCCATGGAGGCCGAATGGCGCCGCTGCGCGCGCGCCGGCCTGCCGCTGTCGGTGGTCATGATCGACATCGACCATTTCAAGCTGTACAACGACCATTACGGCCACCAGGCCGGCGACATTTGCCTGCAGCAGGTCAGCGCGGCGATGGCGCGCTGCGCCTCGCGGCCGCAGGACAAGCTGGCGCGCTACGGCGGCGAGGAATTCATCCTGCTGCTGCCGCAGGAAGGGCTGGAAGGGGCCGAGGTGGTGGCACGCCGCATCCTCGACGAGGTGCGCAAGCTGGCGATGCCGCATGTGGCCTCGCTGACGGCGCCGCAGGTGACCGTCAGCATGGGGCTGGCCACCGTGCTGCCGCCGATGGACAGCACCGATTCGGGCGGCCTGGTACGCTCGGCCGACAACAATCTGTACCGCGCCAAGCAGAGCGGCCGCAACCGCTACTGCCTGAGCCTCTCCGGCGACAGCGGCGCCGACGGCGCCGCCTAATCCGTCAAGCGCGGCGCGCGGCCGTCACGAGTGCTGCTGGAAGCCGCGCTGGGCGGTGAAGCGCTCCAGGTGATGGTCGACATCGCCCAGGGTCATTTCTATCATCGTCAGGCGCTTGAAGTGGTGCGCGGCCGGCAGTTCGTCGGTCACGCCCATGCCGCCGTGCAGCTGCACCGCCTGCTGGCCGATGAACTTGGCCGCGTGGCCGATGCGCACCTTGGCCGCCGACACCACGCGCCGGCGCTCCTCGGCGTCGCCGCAGGACATGCGCGCGGCCGCTAGCATCGCCATCGAGCGTGCCTGTTCCAGGTGGATGTACATGTCGGCCATGCGGTGCTGCAGCGCCTGGAAGCCGCCGATCGGCGTGCCGAACTGCTTGCGCGTCTTCAGGTAGTCCAGCGTGGCGGCAAACAACGCGTCCATCGCGCCGACCGCCTCCGCGCACAGCAGGCTGGCGCCGTAGTCGGCCGCCTCGTCGAGGATGTCCCAGCCGCCGCCCAGCTTGCCCAGCAGCGCCGAGGCCGGCACCGCCACGTGGCTGAACTGCACGGTGGCCGCGCGCTGGCCGTCGATGGTGCGGTAGTCGCGCACGATCACGCCCGGCGTGTCGGCCGGCACCAGGAACAGGCTGATGCCGTTGGTGTCGCGCTGGGCGCCGGCGCTGCGGGCCGACACGATCAGCGCGCCGGCCTGGCCGCCGTGGATCACCACGGTCTTGGTGCCGTCGATGCGGTAGCCTTCGCCGTTGATGCTGGCGATGGTCTTGACGTCGCTCAGCTCGTGGCGCGAATGCTTCTCGCCCAGCGCCACCGCCAGTTTCAGCTCGCCGCTGGCGACCTCCTCCAGAACATGGTGCTGGTTGCCGGCCAGCTTGAGGAATTGCGCGCCCCACACGGTGGCGAAATACGGCTCGACCACCAGGCCGCGTCCCAGTTCCTGCATCACCACCCACAGGTCGACCGCGCTGCCGTTGAAGCCGCCCTGCTCCTCCGGCACCGGCAAGGCCGTCATGCCCAGCTCGACCAGCGTGCTCCAGGCCACGTCCGAGACGCCGCTGTGCGAATGGATGATGCGGTGGCGCACGTCGAAGCCGTAGTCCTTGGCTATCCAGCGGCGCAAGGCATCGGCGAACTGCTGCTGCTCTTCTTTTAAATTAAAATCCATTGCGCCCTCTCACAGTCCCAGGATCATCTGGGTGATGATGTTTTTCTGAATCTCGTTCGAACCGCCGTAGATCGACGTCTTGCGGAAATTGAAGTAGTAGCCGGCCAGCGGCGCGGCGGCGTCGTCGCCGGTGACGGCGTGGTCGGCCTTGCCTTCGAGGTAGTCGGTGTCGAACGGCAGCGCGTCCGGGCCCAGCGCCTCGACCATCAGTTCGGTCAGCATCTGCTGGATCTCCGAGCCGCGCACCTTCAGCAGCGACGCTTCCGGACCGGGCGCGTGCGATTCCTTGGTGATCACGCGCAGCACCGTGGTTTCCAGCGCCATCAGTTCGATTTCCAGGTTGGCCACCTTGGCCGCGAACACCGGGTCCTGCAGCAGCGGCTTGCCGTGCTTGTAGTGTTCGGAGGCGATCTTCTTCAGGAACAGCAGTTCGCGCTTGGAACGGCCGACCGCCGCGATGCCGGTGCGCTCGTGGCCCAGCAGGTACTTGGCGTAGGTCCAGCCCTTGTTTTCCTGGCCGATCAGGTTCTGCACCGGCACCCTGACGTTGTCGAAGAAGACTTCGTTCACCTCGTGGTCTTCGTCGAGCATGATGATGGGACGCACGGTGATGCCGGGGGTTTTCATGTCGATCAGCAGGAAGGAAATGCCCTCCTGCTTGCGCACGGTGCTGTCGGTGCGCACCAGGCAGAAGATCATGTCGGCGTGCTGGCCCAGCGTGGTCCAGGTCTTCTGGCCGTTGACGATGTAGTGGTCGCCGTCGCGCTCGGCGGTGGTTTTCAGCGACGCCAGGTCGGAGCCGGAGCCGGGTTCGGAATAGCCCTGGCACCACCAGTCCTCGCAGCTGAGGATACGCGGCAGGTAGTGGGCTTTCTGCGCCTCGTTACCGAAGGCCATGATCACCGGCGCCACCATGTTGACGCCGAACGGCAGGATGGGCGGTGTGCCGGCGCGGGCGCATTCCTCTTCCCAGATGTGGCGCTGCGTCGCGCTCCAGCCCGGGCCGCCGTGTTCGACCGGCCAGGCCGGCGCGGCCCAGCCCTGCCGGGCGACGATCTGGTGCCAGCGCACATAATCCTGGCGGCTCAGCCGCAGGTGATTGCGGACTTTCTTCTGCAGGTCGCTCGGCAGGTTGGCGTCGAGGAAGGCGCGTACCGTGTCGCGAAACGCCAGATCCGCAGCCGTGTAATTCAAATCCATGCTGTCTCCGTCTTCTTATGATCCGCCAAAAAAGCACGATCGTTCAAATAATTGTACCGCATATCCCGTTCAGGATAGCTGCATTTTTATAGGGCGACGGAATGGGAGATTTTGTGAAAGGCCGCCGCCTTGCGCGGCGGCCCGGTACTGCCGGATACTGCTGGGAGGCTTACTTCATCGTGTAGCTTTGCTGCGCGGTGTCGACTGCGTAGTTATGCGCCGTATCCCAGTAGGTGAAGCTGTAGTTCACCACGTCGCCGATCTTCAGGCCGCTGGCGGTGTAGCTGTTGACGCCGGCGTTCTGCGTCATCCGCACGTTCAGCTGACCGGCGCCGTTGACGGTGTAGTGCACGTCGGCCCAGCTGGTCGAGTTCAGCGAGAACTTCAGCATCGTCGCGCTGGTTTGCTGGACGGCTGGGGCCGGCGTTGGCGTTGGCGTCGGGGTCGGCGTTGGCGTCGGGGTCGGCGTTGGAGTCGGTGTCGGAGTTGGCGTAGGTGTCGGCGTCGGAGTTGGGGTCGGGGTCGGTGTCGGCGTAGGCGTCGGCACGCCGGTATCCCAGATGATGTCGTCGATCGCCATCTGGAATGCCGAGCTTGGCAGCGCGGCGCCGTCGCTGGCGATCTGGAACAGGTCCAGCATCGATTGCAGCGCGATCTTGCTGCCGGCCAGGTCAGCCACCGGAATGGTCGCCGTGCCCCAGTCGCCGTTACGCACCAGCCCGTAAGTGGTGGCGTTGGCCGGGAACTTGACCGAGTTCTGGTTGGTGTAGGTATCCTGCACGCCGATGGTGAAGGCGACATTGGCCGGAATCTTGATCTTCAGCTTCATCGTGCCGTTGCGGAAATTGCTCATGTCGCGCGCCGCGCGCGACTCGACGCTGCCGCCGAACCACTGGCCCGGCGTGTTGTAGCTCCACGACATCGAGTTGCTGCCCTCGTAAGGCGGCAGCGTGCCGGCCGATACCGAGGCGTTATTCCACACAAACACGTCCGACGTGACGCCGGCCTGCAGCTTGTTGTTGACTACCGTGTTGTCGGTGAACACGCCGAACTTGCCGACCTCGGCCGGCGTCTGGTTGCCCAGTTTGACCGAGCCCTTGCCGTCCAGCTGGTACACGCGCACGTAGTCGACATACATGGTGCCCGGCAGCGGCGCCGTCACCTGCGCGGGCGTCGCGGCGTCGGTGAAGTTGCCGCCCACGGCCAGGTTGAACAGCAGGTAGAACGGCGCCTGCAGCGCGGTCGAGTTGACCGGCAGCGGGCTGTTGTACATATCGTATTCGACGCCGTTGTCGATCACCGTGAAGCGCATCTGCGACTCGGTCCAGTAGAAGCGGTAGATGACGAAGCGGTTGGCCAGTGACTGGCCCGGCGTGTACCAGTTCTTGGTCTGCCATGCGGTGGAGGCGGCGCAGCTCTCGTTGCCCGGTACGCAGGCGGCCTGCTGCCAGGTGATCACGTTGGAGCCGGTGAAGTTGTCGATGCCCGGCGTGGGCGAGCCGGCGGCGGCGCGGCTGCTGGCCTTGTGGCCCATTTCCATGATGTCGATCTCGCCGTTGCGCGGCCAGGTTTGCGGGCTGGTGCCCAGCATCCAGGCGGCCGGCCACAGGCCGACGCCCAGCTGCGGCGTGGCGATGCGCATCTCCACCATGCCGTACTGCACCTGCACCTTGCCGCGGGAATCGACCTTCCCCGAGGTGAAGACGTTGCTGCCCACCGTCTGGTTCTGCGCCTTGATCGCCAGCGCCCGCGTGCCGCCCTCGAACGGCACGTTGACGATGGACAGGTTGTTCGGGCTGTAGTACTCCAGTTCCTGGTTGCCGTAGCCGCACAGGTTGATCTGGCAGCCGTTGCCGTCGTACGTGGTCCACACGCTGGTGTTGAGCGTAGTGCCATTGAACTCGTCGGACCACAACAGCGCGCCGATGACCGGACTGGTGACGCTGGCCGAAACTTGCGCGCCATACGCCATCAGGATGCCGGCGGCGACGGCGGACAGAACGATTTTTGGTTTTTTCACAGTGACTCCCTCGTATTCACACTTCCTCGTTTTCGGACCGGACGGACGTCCGGCCCGCACCTTCACCGGCATCGTCGTGATGCCGGCTTAACCGCTTGCGGCGAGGAGAATGAAGCTGGGCTCAGCGTAAATTTTGGGCGCAAGAGTACCCTGCGCTACGAGGCGTTTCGCTTGTACCTGCAGTCTCCGTGCCGGCCAGGTCGTCGCCCGGGCTCTGTCGTTTGTTAGAATTGGAAACGATTCCAATTCCATTCACAAAATATATTCCGATAAATATTTTTTGTCAACGCCGGCGCGCAACAGTGTGCATGTCCGGTAAACTGCGGATTCCGCCATTCAGGGACTTTCATGGACAATCAGCTTGAACAACGCATCCTCGCCTGCGAGCAGGAAAACGCCCGCCTGCGCAAGAAGATCAACCGCCAGAACGGCTTGTGGGTGCTGGGCTTGCTGCTGGCCTTGGGCGGCGGCGCGATCGCCGGCAACAGCATCAGGAACGCTGTATTCGACAGCGTCAAGGCCAGGGAAGTGGTGGTGGTCGATGGCAAAGGCGTGATACGCGCCCGCCTAGGCGGCGACTTGCCGGATGCCGTCATGGCCGGCGGGCGCGTGTCCAAGCGCGGTTCGAAGGCGGCCGGCGTGATGCTCTACGACGAGGAAGGCATCGAGCGCGGCGGCTACGTGACGCAGGACGAAGGCAGCAACGTCATGCTGACGCTGGATTCCAAATACCGGCAGGCCGCGCTGTTCGTCGCCGGCCCCGATCAGGCCCAGGCCAGCGCGATGAAACTGTGGACGGCGGGCAGCTCGATCGAACTGCGCTCGGACAGCAACGGCTCGCGCCTGAGCGTCGCCGACAAAGGAGGCGTCACGCACCAGCAACCGGTCATCGCCCCGCTCTCCCCCGCCACCTGCACGCAGCAAAAAGAATACGAGCGCAAGTACCCCGGCGAACGCGTCTGCCAGTCGCGCTACACCGAGGCCGCCTGCAGCGCTTGTCTGCAAAGCGAATAATACCGAGCCCGAACCCGCACACTACTCCGCCAAAGACTAGTCCACCGTAATCGCCAGATCGCGCCCCTTGGTGGCGGCGTTGCCGGCGTAGTCTTCGGCGATGATGCGCAAGGTGTAGTTGCCGGGGCCAAGGGCGCCGATGTTCCAGGCGCCGGGCGTCAGCGCGCCGTGCATCAGCGTGTTGTTGATGGCGTAGGCGAAGCGCGTCTCGGCGGCGCCGTGCACGGTGATGCCGCTCGATGCCGCGTACGCGACCTTCACCGCGTCGCGATTGCGCGGCAGGCGGTCGTACAGCTGCGTGATGACCGGTTGTTCCATGCCGGGGATCAGCTCGCCGTCCGCGTTCAGCAGCTGGTAGCCCAGCTTGAACAAGCCCAGCCGCCGGCGCGCCTGGTCGCCGTTCATCTGGTCGAAGGCGTCCACGACGATCTGCACCTGGCCCAGGCTGCGCTTGACCAGCAGGCGGCCGCCGACCTTTTCCTTCAGCGCCGCGCCGCTGCCGTCCACCAGCGCGATGCCCTGGATTTGCGGCGGGATGGTGTCCTCGAGATCGATGAACGGCAAGCTCAGCGGATTGATCGCGCCGCCGTTCGGCATGTAGTCCAGGTGCACATGGGCCATGCGGTTGACCGTGCCCAGCGTTTCGCCGACGACGAAGCGCGTGCCGCGCTTGACCCGCACCGATTCGGGCGCGCCCTTCTCATTCTTCAGGATCTGGAAGCGCGGGTCGAGCAGCTTGTCCTTCGCGTCGCGGCCGACGCGCATGTGGATGTAGCGCAGGCCGTCGAGCGCCAGGCCTTCGGACAATTCGCCATAGCTCCAGGACGCATGCGGGTCGCTGATCTTGCCGGCGGTGACGGCCAGCACCGGCGTGCCGATCGCGGCCTGCACGTCCATGCCGGAGTGGAAATGGTCGCGGCTTTCGCCGTCGAAATTGCCGCGCACCTCGCCCATCAGGCCGACCACCTCGTGCGCCTTGTCCTGCGGCTTGACCGGCCACAGCATCGTGGCGCCGTGCGCCGGCAGCCCGGCCGGCGGCTCGTCCGGCGCGGCGGCCTGCCCCGCCAGCGCCTGCGCCACATGATGCAGGCGGAACGTGGCGCCGTCGGTGACGAACAGCGAGCCATCCCGGGCCAGCGCCATGCCGCGCGGCGCGTACAGGCGCACGGCGCCGTCGGCGCCCACTTCCGGCCGGGCCGGATGGTCGGCGTCGGCCAGGGCGACGACTTCACCGGCCGGCGTGATCTGCGCGATGCGGCCGTGCGAATTGCTGGCCAGGTAGAGATAGCCGTCCGTCGTCAGCGCCAGCGCGACCGGCGAGCGCAGCAGCGAGTTGCGATCGTCCTCCTTCGCCGCGGCCACGGTGCTGACGTTGCCGGCCTTGTCCAGCTTGCGGATCGCGTCGTTGCCGGTGTCGGCGATGTAGAGGTCGCCCGCGGCGCTGATCGCCAGCCCGCCCGGCGTGTCGAACAGCGCCTGCGCCGCCGCACCGTCCCTGAGCCCGGCGCGGCCGCCGCCGGCGAGCGTGGTGACGTCGCCTTGCGGCGTGATGCGGCGGATGCGGTCGTTGTAGCTGTCGGCCACGTAGACCACGCCGTTCGCGTCCACCGCCACCCCCAGCGGTCCGTTGAATTGCGCGTTGGGTCCGCGGCCGTCCTTGTTGCCGGCGATGCCGTCGCCGGCCAGGGTCGACACCACGCCGTCGGGCGTCACCTTGCGGATGGCGTTGTTGCCGGTGTCGGCCACGTACAGGTTGCCGGCGGCGTCGATCGCCAGGCCGGACGGGGTGTGGAAGGCGGCCGCCTTGCCGCTGCCTTCCGCATAGCCCTCGACCGCGCCGGCCAGCGTGGTGCTGACGCCGTCCAGGCCGATCTTGCGGATGCTGTTGCCGTCGCCGCCGTCGGCCACGTACAGGTTGCCGGCCTGGTCGAGCGCCACGCCGAAGGGATCGGCGAAGCGCGTGCGGCGGCCGCTGCTGCCGTTGTTCACGCCCGGCATGCCGTCGCCGGCAACGGTGGTGACCCGCGCGCTCCAGTGCGGCTGCGTGCCCTGGGCCGCCGACGGCCGCGCCACGGTGCCGATACCGCCTGCGTCGCCGCCGGCCTGATGCGTCAGCAAATAGGCCGCCCCGCCGCCGCCCAGCGCGCCGCCAAGCGCCAATGCCAGCGCCGCTAATTTGAATTGAGTTGGGGACACGGTGTCAGTCGCTCGCACGTTGCAATGTTGAGACTGGCATTATTGCATGTACGCATTTAATTTTGAGCAAAAAAAAAGCCCGCTACGGGAGCGGGCTAAATCTATTTCCTTGGAGGAGAATAGAGGAGACAGGTGAATGATGCTGCATCGCGGTATATAGATCCAATTTATATTAGCAATAGCAGACATAATATTGGTGAATAACACAAAAAAAAGCCCCGCGACCGGCGCGGGGCTTGGGGTCTAACTGAGAGACTTATTTGTTGATGTCGGCAGCGTAAGGCAGCACGCGCGATGCCATGCGGGTGTCGGTTTTCAGCAACCCCACTTCGTCGGCCAGGATGTGCACCGCCTCGTTGAGCAGCACGTCCTTGGCGGCCTTGGCGGCTTTTTCCGCGTCCAGTTCCGCCGTCAGCGAGCGCTCGTCGCCCTGCAGGCCGTCGTCGGTGCGCAGCGCGCCCTTGACCGAGGCCACCTTCGGCGATGGCGCCGCCTTGCCGTTGGCCGGCTTGGCCGAGATGGCCTTGTTCAGCGCGTCCTTCGGATCGGGGATCAGCACCGGATCGTCGGCGCCCAGCGTGGTCGACAGCAAACGCGCCTCGCGCAGCTTGGCGCGGGCTTCCTGGGTCTCGCGCTCCTTGCGGCGCACCGTTTCGTTGAGCGAGATCAGGTTGTCCTTGCGCTGTTTCTTGACCAGGGCGATGTCTTCCGACAGGTACTGGAAGTCCTTGTCCTTGGCCACGCGCGCTTCATGCCGCTTGTCGAGCAGCGGCACGATGTCCTTCAGGTCGCCGGTCGGGATGTACGGCGCCGGCTTGATCGAGGTCCACGGCAAGGCGTTGTCGTAGCTCGACTCGCCGAAGGTGTCCGAATCGGCCATGGTCGGCAGCTTGATGTCGGGCGTGACGCCGCGCAGCTGCGTGGTGCCGCCGTTGATGCGGAAGAATTGCGCGATCGTCATCTTCAGTTCGCCGTAATGCACCTTGTCGTTCTGCGCGAAACGGTCCAGGCCGAAGATGGTCTGCACCGTGCCCTTGCCGAAGCTCGGCTCGCCGATGATGACGCCGCGGCCGTAATCCTGGATCGCCGCCGCGAAGATCTCGGAGGCCGAGGCCGAACCGCGGTTGATCAGCACGCCCAGCGGGCCGTCCCAGGCCATGCCCGGGTTGACGTCGCTTTCCACTTCGACCTTGTTGTCGCTGTTGCGCTGCTGCACCACCGGGCCCTTGTCGATGAACAGGCCGGTCAGCTCGACCGCCTCGCTCAGCGAGCCGCCGCCGTTGTTGCGCAGGTCGATCAGCACGTTGTCGACTTTTTCCTTCTTCAGCTCGCCCAGCAGGCGGGCCACGTCGCGGGTCGCGCTCTTGAAGTCCTTGTCGCCCTTGCGGCGGGCTTCGAAGTCCTGGTAGAAGGTCGGCAGCGAGATCACGCCGATGCGGCGCCTGGCCGTGCCGTCCTTCACTTCCAGGATGGATTTCTTGGCCGACTGCTCTTCCATGCTGATTTTCTTGCGCACCAGCGAGACCGTGGTGTGCTTGCCGTCGACGCCGGCGTCGACCGGCTGGATGTCCAGCCGCACGGTCGAGTCTTTCGGGCCGCGGATCAGCGCGACGACGTCGTCGATGCGCCAGCCCAGCACTTCGGTCATCGGCGAGCTGTCGTCCTTGGCCACGCCGAGGATCTTGTCGCCGACCTTGATCTTGCCCGACAGCGCGGCCGGGCTGCCCGGCACCACTTCGCGCACGACGGTGTAGTCTTCGCGGGTCTGCAGCACGCAGCCTATGCCTTCGAGCGACAGGCGCATGGCGATGTCGAAGTTTTCCGACGCGCGCGGGCCCAGGTAGTTGGTGTGCGGCTCGATCGACATGGCGTAGGCGTTCATGAAGATCTGGAACACGTCCTCATTGGTCAGCTTGCGCGAGCGCGACACGTAGCTGTCGTAGCGCTTGTCGAGCGTTTCGCGGATGCCCTTGTCGTCCTTGCCGGCCAGCTTCAGGCGCAGCCAGTCGTTCTTGACGCGCTTGCGCCACAGTTCCTTCATTTCCGCTTCGCTCTTGACCCAGTCGGCCTTTTCGCGGTCGTACTGGTAGCTTTCGTCGAGGCTGAAATCGGGCTTGGTCTTCAGCAGCTCGCGCGCATAGGCGATGCGCTCGTTGAAGCGCTGCTGGTACTGGTTGTAGATGGAAAACGGTACGCTGAGGTTCTCGCCGGTGATGGCGTCGTCCAGGCGGGTGCGCACGATGGCGTACTGGTCGATGTCGGCCTGGGTGAAGAACAGTTTTTCGGCGTCCAGCGACTTGAAGTAGCGGTCGAAGATCTTCTCCGACATGGCATCGTCCAGCGGCGTGGATTTGTAATGCAGTTTGGTCAGCACCCGTGAGGCCCACAGGGCGGCCTGGGTTTGGCCCGGCTGGGGCTTGAGGACGGTGTCCGCAGCCGCTTTTTCCGGCACGGCTGCGCCGGCCTGCACTGACAGGGCCGCAAGGACGGCCACCAACAGCATTTGCTTCTTCATCGGCTTACTCCGAAACGTGATATTCAATTGATCGGTGAGTCGCAGCGCCGGGCGCTGCGATTCCATTCTACAGGATAGCAGCCGCAGAACGGCACTGGTAATCACAGTGGTAAAACGCAGTGTCGCCGCCCTGGCTTAAGGCTGACTGAAATGGGCGCCGCCACATTTATGTTGCTTTGCAGCAAAAATGTGCTACTATTCCGGCCTTGATATTTTGACGGCCCCGCCACCCTGTATTCCGGCAGAGCCCCACGCCTCCCTTGCGCGAGGCGTTTCGTAGCTTTGTAGCGTGAAGCAGTCGCTCCCCGGCCCCCGGAGCGTGCTCGATGCAGAGCAAGCCCAATCAGCAGTACCTTCTCTAAAAAAACATGCAAACCTTTACCCTGAATCCGCGCCGCTGGGGCGTTGGCAGCAAGATAACCATTTTCACGCTGAGCCTGCTCTGCGTCATCCTGGCGATATTGCTCACGCTGATCAACGCCAGCACCTCTTCCATGCTGAAGGAGCGCGCCAAGGCCAACGTCGCCAGCACGCTCGGCGGCATCAGCAATACCGTCGAGGTGTTCAACGCGGCGATGACCAACGAGGCGTCGAGCTTCGCCCGCCTGTTCGCGGCCGGCTTCGCCAACGGCAAGTTCACGCTGGAGCCGGACACCACGGTCGACATCGGCGGCAAGCCCACGCCCGCGCTCAAGCACGACGGCAAGACGCTGAACCTGGACTTCAGCATCCCGGACAAATTCACCGGCGACACTGGCGTGGTCGCCACCATCTTTGCCGCCAGCGGCGACGAGTTCGTGCGCGTCAGCACGTCGCTGAAGAAGGAAAACGGCGAGCGCGCCGTCGGCACCCAGCTCGACCACGCGCACCCGAGCTACAGCCTGCTGCGCGCCGGCGGCAGCTACATCGGCCTGGCCACGCTGTTCGGCAAGCAATACATCACCCAGTACGACCCGATCAAGGACAGCGGCGGCAAGGTCATCGGCGTGCTGTTCATCGGCCTCGACATCTCGAAGAACATGGCCATGCTGAAGGAAAAAATCAAGGCCATCCGGATCGGCGAGACCGGCTATATCTACGTCGTCAACGCCGCGCCCGGCAAGGCGCAGGGGACCGAGCTGGTGCACCCGACCAAGGAAGGCGTCAACGTCATCGACACCCGCAGCAGCGACGGCCGCCCGTTCATCAAGGAGATGCTCGAGGCCGGGGAAGGCAGCATGCGCTACGACTGGGCCGACAAGGACGGCGACGCGCCGCGCGAAAAGATGGTCGAGTTCCACACCTTCAAGCCGTGGAACTGGCTGATCGTCGGCGGCACCTACACCGAGGAAATCACCCACGAGGCCGGCCAGCTGCGCAACCGCTACGCCATGCTGGGCGTGGCCGCGCTGCTGCTGTTTGCCGTGCTGCTGTTCCTGCTGGTGCGCGCCTACGTCACGCGGCCGCTGTGCCGCGCCGAGGCGGCCGCCACCCGCATCGCCCAGGGCGACCTGGACGTGCATCTGGAAATCGACCACAAGGATGAAATCGGCCTGGTGCTGCGCGCGCTCAACGGCATCGGCAACAACCTGTCCAACGTGGTGGGCCAGGTGCGCCTGGGCGCCGAGCAGATCGCCACCGCGTCCAACGAAATCGCCGCCGGCAACCTCGACCTGTCGTCGCGCACCGAACAGCAGGCGTCCAGCCTGGAAGAGACGGCGGCGTCGATGGAGCAGCTGAGCAGCGCCGTCCGGCAAAACGCCGACAACGCCGCGCAGGCCAACCAGATGGCGCTGGCCGCGTCGGGCATCGCCGCCAGGGGTGGCGAGGTGGTGGCGCAGGTGGTCGACACCATGGGCTCGATCAACCAGTCGTCGCGCAAGATCGTCGACATCATCTCGGTCATCGATGGCATCGCGTTCCAGACCAACATCCTGGCGCTGAACGCGGCGGTGGAAGCGGCCCGTGCCGGCGAGCAGGGCCGCGGCTTCGCGGTGGTGGCGTCGGAAGTGCGCAACCTGGCGCAGCGTTCGGCCACGGCGGCCAAGGAGATCAAGGTGCTGATCGACGATTCGGTCAGCAAGGTCGATGTAGGCAGCCGGCAGGTGGAACAGGCCGGCACGACGATGCGCGAAGTGGTCGACAGCGTGCGCCGGGTGACCGACATCATGGCCGAGATCAGCAGCGCCAGCGAAGAGCAGCGCGCCGGCATCGGCCAGGTGCACGAAGCGATCGCGCAGATGGACCAGGTGACGCAGCAAAACGCCGCGCTGGTGGAAGAAGCCGCCGCAGCGGCCCACGCGCTGCAGGACCAGGCCGCCGACCTGGAACAAGTGGTACGCGTGTTCAAGCTCCGCTAATACTCGGTAAAAAACCCGGGTCGGTTCTGCTTTATAATTTGCGCATGGTTAAATTTCTCCGGCACCGGCGCAGCTGCAGCCTGATCGTTTGCATCGCGATCCTGCTGAACCTGCTTGCGCCGGCGATCGGCCACGCGATGGCGCACTTGTCGCGCGATCCGCTGGCGCTGGAGATTTGCAGCGTCAGCGCTGCGCCGTCGAAGCAGGCGCCTCCGGCCACGCACGCGATCAAGCATTGCGTGCTGTGCGCCATCCACACTGACGGCGCCGCGCCGCCGCCCGCCGCGCGCGGACTGGTCATGATGCTGGCCGGCCATGACCGCTATCCGCCACTGCATTATCAGTCGCCTTCCCCGCTGCACATCTGGCCCGCCGCCGCGCCACGCGGGCCGCCCGCCCTGTCCTGACACTCCCGAGACTTCGCACCCACTGGCCGCGCCATCCCGGCGCCGCCGGCGTGCGCCCATGGATTTCATCGACAGGATCATTTATGCATCGCCGTACCCTACTCGCCGCGCTGGCGGCATTGCCGCTGGCCGCCCATGCTGCCCGTGCCGCGCCGGCATACACCGGCATCGACATCACCGGCAGCAGCATCGGCCCGGACTTCCGCCTGTCCGACAGCAGCGGCAAGTCCGTCTCGCTGCGCGACTACCGCGGCAAATACGTGCTGCTGTTCTTCGGCTTCACGCAATGCCCGGACGTCTGCCCGACCGCGTTGTCGCGCGCGGTCGAGATCAAGCGCCTGCTGGGTGCCGATGGCGACCAGCTGCAAGTGCTGTTCATCACCGTCGATCCCGAACGCGACACCGCCGCGCTGCTGGCCGAATACATGCGCGCCTTCGATCCCCGCTTCGTCGGCCTGCGCGGCGACGCCCGGCAAACCGCCCAGGCCGCCAAAGACTTCAAGATCTTTTACCGCAAGGTGCCCAGCGGCAGTTCGTACACGATGGATCACACCGCCATCACCTACGCGATCGACGCCGCCGGCAAGATCCGTCTCGCCTTCAAGCACGAGCAAACCGCCCAGCAATGCGCGGCCGACCTGAAACTGCTGATGCAGCCCGCAAAATCCACCAGCTTCCTGAAAGGACTGTTCCAATGAAAAAATTCTTCACGCTGCTGCTCGCCGCAGCCCTGCCCGCCTTCGCCCAGGTGACCGTCAGCCAGCCGTGGGTGCGCGCCACCGTGCCGCAGCAACACGCCACCGGCGCCTTCATGACGCTGACCTCGTCCGGCGGCGGCCGCCTGGTCGGCGCCAGTTCGCCGCTGGCCGGCGCGGTCGAGGTGCACGAGATGAAAATGGTCGACGACATCATGCGCATGCGCCAGATCGACGGCTTGCCGCTGCCGGCCGGCCAGGCGGTCACGCTGATGCCGGGCGGCTATCACCTGATGCTGCTGGAATTGAAGCAGGTGATGCAGGACGGCGACAAGGTGCCGCTAACGCTGGAGCTTGAGGACGCCAACCACGTGCGCAGCAGCATCACCGTCGAGGCGCCGGTGCGGCCGCTGAACGCGGCGGCCGGACACCATTAAGTCCACGGCGCCCACTGTGCGATCGCCCACCACGCCAGGCCGGCGATCAGCAGGTAAGGCCACGAGCGCAGCGAAATTTTCCAGTCGACCGTGGACGGCCAGCACGCCAGGAACTGCGGCGCAACGGCAAACGCCAGGGCGACGTCGATCCACTGGAAATGCAGGCCGGCGCGGGTGCGCCACCAGGCCACCACAAACGGCAGCACCACGACCACGAACGGCGCCAGCGCGGACGGCGCCGCGTTGTACCAGCGCACCCGGGTCAGCCGCACCGAGCCCAGTTCCCAGCCCTGCCCGACGCGGCGCGGAATGACGGTGAAGGCGGCCGGCCGGGCGCCGGTCAGCAAGCCGGCGACGAAATGCGCCAATTCATGGCACACCGTGCCGGCCAGCGTGAACAGGAAAAAGAAGGGATGGCGGGCCGACAAGGCGCGGATCAGCAGCGCCAGCAACAGCGACGGCGCCAGGTACAGCAAGATGTCGCGATGGTGGCACAGCCACGCGGGCGCGAGCGTACTACATTCAAACAGGCTGCTCATGGCCGCATCGTCGCACGGCGGCCGCGCGCCGTCAATTTGACTCTGCCACCCCAGAACACAGTTGTACGATGTCATACATCTGAGCTATGATAGGCCATCATAACCAAGTAGTGCAAGGAGACCGCATGACCCCACAACCCGCCGCCAGCCGCGTCCGCTGGCTGATCCTGGCCATCCTGTTCGCCGTCACCACCATCAACTACGCGGACCGGGCCACCATCGCGATCGCCGGGCCGGAACTGAAAAAGCTGCTCGGCCTGTCGCCGGTGCAGATGGGCTTTGTGTTCTCGGCCTTTGCCTGGTCCTACGTGCTGGCGCAACTGCCGGGCGGCTGGCTGCTGGACCGCTTCGGCTCCAAGGTCACGTATTTCTTCAGCATCTTCCTGTGGTCCACCTTCACCATGCTGATGGGCACGGTGGGCTTCCTCACCGGCGCGGCCGCCGTCGCCACACTGTTCACGCTGCGCCTGCTGATCGGCGCGGCGGAGGCGCCCTCCTTCCCCGGCAACAGCCGCCTGGCTTCGGCCTGGTTCCCGACCGCCGAGCGCGGCACGGCGGCCGCCATCTTCAACTCGGCCCAATACTTCGCCACCGTGCTGTTCGCGCCGCTGATGGGCTGGCTGGTGCACAGTTTCGGCTGGCAAAGCGTGTTTTATGTGATGGGCGCGCTGGGCATCGTCATGTCGCTGGTGTGGCGCAAGACCGTCTACGGGCCGAAGGATCATCCGCGGATCAATGCTGCCGAGCTGGCCTATATCGAGGCGGGTGGCGCGCTGGTGGACCTGGAAAGCAAGAACAAGGTCGCCGCCACCACCGAGCTCGACACCTGGTCCTGCATCCGCCAGCTGCTGGGCAACCGCATGCTGCTGGGCGTCTACATCGGCCAGTACTGCATCAACACGCTGACCTACTTCTTCCTGACCTGGTTCCCGGTCTACCTGGTGACCGAGCGCCACATGACGATACTGAAAGCCGGCTTCGTCGCCGCGCTGCCGGCGGTGGCGGGCTTCCTCGGCGGCGTGCTGGGCGGGGTGATCTCGGACCGCATGATCAAGTCCGGCAAGTCGCTGTCGATGGCGCGCAAGACGCCCATCGTCGGCGGCATGCTGCTGGCGATGTCGATGATCGTCTGTAACTACGTCGACGCGGACTGGCTGGTGGTGCTGGTGATGTCGCTGGCCTTCTTCGGCAAGGGCGTCGGCGCGCTGGGCTGGGCGGTGGTGGCGGACACCTCGCCCAAGGAAGCGGGCGGCATGAGCGGCGCGCTGTTCAACACCTTCGGCAACACCGCCGGCATCACCACGCCCATCGTCATCGGCTACATCCTGCAGGAAACCGGCTCGTTCGCCGGCGCGCTGGTGTTCGTCGGCGCCAACGCCGCCGTCACCGTGCTGTGCTACGTGCTGATGGTCGGCGAAATCAAGCGCTTCGAATTCAAGACGCCGGTGCTGCGCAAGATCGGCAACACCGGCGCGGCGGACGCTATTGCGCCGTCATCGACCACCAGTTGATGTTCCAGCCGCCCGCGCGCACGAAGATCGCCAGGTCCTGCTGGCCGGCCGTCAGGTAGACGGTGCCGGTGATGGTGGTCCAGTTCTGCCAGCCGCCGGTGTTGGGCACCGTCAGCGCCACCAGGTCGGTGGCGTTCTTGCTCAGCACCAGCTGGCCGCCGTTGTTCGGGCTGGCGACGCGAAACTGCAAGTTGTACCAGCCAGTCTTCGGCACGTTGATCGGATAGCTCATCCAGTCGTTGGTGTCGACGTTGCTGACGTTGAAGCCGCCGCCGGCATCGGTGGTGGTTTCCATGCGCATGCCGCTGTGGTTGTTGAACATTTCCGCCTCGATGCGCTGGCCGGCCTCGGCCTTCCAGTTCATCCAGTAGGCGATGCTTTCATTACGCACCAGCGGCTGCGTGCCGAAGCCGCGGAAATAGCTCTCGATGGCGGCGTTGGTGGCGCTGCCCACGTCCAACCCGCCGAAGCCGCCGCCGTTGCTGCTGTTGGTGACCATGCCCCAGCCCCACGAACTGGTATCGCCGTTGGAACCGCCGTAGCTGACCGTCTTGTAGGCCCAGTTGGTCGCGGCCCAGCCGTACATATTGTAGATGTCGTAGGTCTTGCGCGTGATCTGGCCGCCGTAGCTGCCGGTCAGCGTCCACGGCTGGAATTCGCCGATCAGGAACGGCGTGGCCAGGCCGGTCAGCTTGTTGTTCCAGTCGCAGGTTTCGCCGGTGCCGCTGGTGTTGCAGTGCAGCCAGTTGGCGTGCATATTGGCCTGCGCGGTGGCGCCCTGCACTTCATTCCATCCCCACAGGCCTGGGTAGAAGTGCATCCAGAACGCCACGTTGGTCAGGCCGCGCGTGTTCGGGTTGCCGTAGGCGTCGATGCCTGAGTTGTGGCCCGGCAGCAGGATCACGTGCGAAGGATCCTTGGCCCGCACCACGTTGAACAGTTCATAGGCGAAGTTGGCCAAGGTGGTGGCGTCCGTGCCCCACGGCTCGTTCAGCAGGTCGTAGGCCGCCACCGAGGTGCGGTTCTTGTAGCGGCTGGCGATCATGTCCCACAGCCATTTGGTGCGGTCGCGATAGGTGTTGTTGGTCCACATCTGCGCCGCCCCGACGCAGCCGTCGTGCTGTTCGCTGGCGGCGGCCTGGCCGCCGACCGCGCCGTGCAGGTCGAGGATCACGTACATGCCGCGCTTCTCGGCTTCGTTGATGGCGAAGTCCAGGTATTTCCACGCGTCGGGCCGCAGCGTGTACGGATTGGCGTCGTCTTCCACCAGGCTGTACAGGAACGGCACGCGCACCACGTTCATGCCCATGCCCTTCATCAGGTCGAAGTCGCGGCTGGTGATCCAGCTGTCGCGATAGGCCGACATCAGCCGCTCTTTTTCCGCCGCGCCGAAGCGCCCGCTGAGCGCAGTCTCGAGGTGGCACTGGTCGCCGATGCCGGCGCCGTTGTTGGACAGGTTGGAGTTCATCATCCACATCTCCAGCGCCAGCCAGTTACCCAGGTTGACGCCGCGCAGGTTGACGCGGTTGCCGGCGGTGTCGACCCAGTACTTGCCGTTCTGGCGGATCGCCGGCAAGGTCACGCCGGTGGTCTCAGGCGTAAACTGTATCCAGTTCAGGTTGAAGCCGCCCGTGCGGGCCTGCACCGTCAGGTTTTGCACGCCGGCGGTCAGGAACACATGCGAGCTGACGGTGGTCCAGGTCTGCCAGCCGCCGGTGCTGGGCAGCGCCGTAGTTTCGCCGATCGCCTTGCCGTTCTGGGTCAGCACGACCTGGCCGCCGCCACCGGCCGAAGCCACGCGATACTGCACGGTGTACCAGCCGGCGCTGCTGGGGTTGATGCTGTAGGTCATGGTGTCGTTGGCGTCGATCCAGCCGACGTCGCTGCCGCCGCCGGCGTCGGTGGTCGCCTCCAGCGCGACGCCGCTCATGCTGGTGTAGCTTTCCGCCTCTATCTTGCCCGGCAAGACGGTTTGCGCATAGCCGGTGCCGGCAACCGCCAGTCCGGCCAGCGCCATCATGGATGTGATGCGTTGATGCAGTTTCGTCTTCATGTAGTCTCCGTTTTTTGTGATGAAGAACCGCTCTACAGTTTGTGGAAGCGCTTCCACAATAGAATGGAAACGTTACCAAATCTGCATAAAAACTATAACATCAAACAAACACGGAACACCACAAATTACGAACCAGACAGGCGCGTCACCGCGGCAAGGCTGCTTTCCAGCGAAAAGCCGTGATGCCGCAGGGTCTCGACCAGCTCCTCCGGCGCGCCGCCGAGCTGGAGATTTTCCGCGATCCAGCCGTGCCAGTCAGGCGTGACCTCCATCGCCTCCGACGCGATGTCGATGCCGGCGATCAGCCTGGCCAGCAGCGCGTTGATGCGCCTGGTGTCGATCAGGTGCTGGACCACCGTATGGCCGGAATATGGGAACGGATACAGCGTGCAGTTGCCGCCGGCGGCCAGCCGATGCGCGTGCATGGCGTCGAGGTTGACCGACTCGGTGGCGTTGACGCCGTCGGGCTTGGTGCCGAAAGCGATGTGCAGCTCGGGCCGCGCGCCCTCCTTCGCCCGGCGCAGTTCGGCCAGGTCGTAATAGCCGGACGGCGGCGGATCCTGCGCCAGGTCGCGCATCACCGCCAGCCAGCGCCGCTCGTGGTAGAGCTGCGCCTGTTGCACGTCGAGGAAGGACAAGGGGCCGAAGGCGATGATCTGCTGCGCGCCGAGCAGTTGGCCGTACATGATGGCGGCATACGCCCCCATCGACTGGCCGATGGTGATCACCTTGCTGGGCGCGATCGCCTGGACCAGCGCGCGCAGGCCGGCGGCCGTTTCATCGGGATGCGTGCCCAGGCCATCTATCTTGCGGTGGTACCAGGCGTTGCCGGAATCGCGCACCAGGATCTTGTTGAGGTGGCGCCCGCTGTTTTGCTCCAGCTTTTTCAGCCGTCCATAGAAATCGAATTCCGGCCGCGACTCCCACGACACGAAGCCGAACGCGATGACCAGCATCTCGCCCGGCACCACGCGGTCGAGCAGCACGTCGTCGGTGCTGGTCTTGACGTGCCGGTTATCCAGCGCGGGCACATCGGTGACGGACAACGGCATCGAACATGCTCCCCAGGTTAGTGGTTAGTGGCTGTCGGTGTAGAAGCAGCGGCCGCAGGCCTGGCGGTAGCTCTCGTTGCCGCCAATGCTGATCTGCTCGCCCTCTTTCATGCGCTTGCCGTCCTGGTCGACGCGGATGTTCATCGTCGCCTTCTTGCCGCAGCTGCAGATGTTCTTCAGTTCCTCGATATCGTCGGACAGCGCCAGCAGATAGGCCGAGCCGGGGAACGGCTCGCCGCGGAAGTCGGTGCGCAGGCCGTAGGTGATCACCGGGATGCCGCGCACCTGCGCCAGCTGGTGCAGCTGCTGCACCTGCGCCGTGCTGAGGAACTGCGCCTCGTCGATCAGCAGGCAGGCGATCTTTTCATCGATCTTGTCGAGGAAATTGGTGGCGGCGTCGAACACTTCGGTCTGGCGCTGCGGGCCCAGCCGCGACGTGACCTGGCCGACGCCATAGCGGTTGTCGATGGCGGCCGTGAACAGCCGCACTTTCTGGCCCTGCTCTTCATAGTTGTGCGCCACCTGCAGCATGGCGGTGGACTTGCCCGCGTTCATCGCGGAATATCGGAAATAGAGTTTTGCCACTGCAGCCTTCGGATGTTATGTGCCGTCTGAAGTGCGCGATTATAAACCGTGGCGCGGCAAAAGAGCGCCCCCGCTCCAGCCCGCCGATTGGATTCTCCTATGGGCGGCATAGATTCAATATACTTGCGATTAAATCGTATGCGAACTACAATGCATTCACTAGTTAGCGATCCAATTGCCGACAACTCAGCCGCATACGACCCATCATTTGAGGAGCATCACCATGAAAACCATCGCCATCGCCCTGTCCATCGCCGCCCTGTTCGCCTCCACCGCTGCGTCGGCGCAGGAGCAGCTGCAATCCGCCGAAACTTATTCCGGCTACACCGGCTTCGTCTCGACCAAAACCCGGGCCGAGGTCCGGAATGAACTGCGTCTCGCCCAGCAGCGCGGCGAAGTCGTCTCCGGCGAGCAATATCCGGAACGCGTGTTCGACGCCGCCACGCACAAGACCCGGGGCCAGGTGCGCGCCGAACTGGCCGCCTACCGCAGCGGCCACCCGGACCAGGATACTGAAGTCGTCCGCTGATTCGCCACAAAGTGACCGGACTGCCGATGCGCGCAACCGCATCGGCCGAAAAAGCGCATACTTGCTCAAAAAGCAGCGAGGAGATCCATATGCGCGCACCGGCACTGTTCACCCTGATCGGCAATACGCCACTGGTCGAGATTACCCGTCTCGACACCGGCCCTTGCCGGCTGTTCCTTAAACTGGAATCGCAAAACCCGGGCGGCTCGATCAAGGACCGCATCGGCATGGCCATGATCGAAGCGGCCGAGAACGACGGCCGTCTCAAGCCCGGCGGCATCATCATCGAGGCCACCGCCGGCAACACCGGCCTCGGCCTGGCGCTGGTCGGACGGCTCAAGGGCTACCGCGTGCTGCTGGTGGTGCCGGACAAGATGTCGTCCGAAAAAGTGCTGCACCTGAAGGCGCTCGGCGCCGAAGTGCGCACCACCCGCTCCGACGTCGGCAAGGGCCATCCCGAGTACTACCAGGACTACGCCGCGCGGCTGGCGGCCGAGTTGCCCGGCGCCTGGTTCGCCGACCAGTTCAACAATCCCGCCAACCCGCTGGCGCACGAAACCACCACCGGCCCGGAAATCTGGCGCCAGATGGACCACGACGTCGACGCCATCGTGGTCGGCGTCGGCTCGTCCGGCACGCTGACCGGCCTGACGCGCTACTTCCGCCGCACCGCGCCCGAGCTGGAATTCATCCTGGCCGATCCCGAGGGCTCGATCCTGGCCGAATACGTCGCCACCGGCCACGTGGCCGAGACCAGCGGCTCGTGGGCGGTCGAAGGCATAGGCGAAGACTTCATCCCCGCCATCGCCGACATGAGCGGCGTGACCAAGGCCTACACCATCACCGACCAGCAAAGCTTCGACACCGCCCGCCTGCTGCTGCGCGAGGAAGGCCTGCCGGGCGGCTCGTCGACCGGCACCCTGCTGGCCGCCGCGCTGCAGTACTGCCGCGAACAGACCACGCCCAAGCGCGTGGTCAGCTTCGTCTGCGACACCGGCACGCGCTACCTGTCCAAGGTCTACAACGACGGCTGGATGCGCGACCAGGGCCTGCTGGCGCGCAAGCCGGAACACGACCTGCGCGACCTGATCGGCCGCCGCTACGACGCCGGCGAAGTCATCAGCGTGTCGCCGGAAGACACGCTGATGATCGCCTTCAACCGCATGCGCGCGGCCGACGTGGCGCAGCTGCCGGTGCTGTCGGGCGGGCGCCTGGTCGGCATCATCGACGAATCCGACCTGCTGCTGACGGTGGACACGCAGGCGCAGCGCTTCAACAGCCCGGTCGGCGCGACGATGACGCGGCGACTGGAAATCCTGCATCCGGCGGCCGACCTGCACGCGCTGCGCGCCACGCTGGACCGCGGCCTGACCGCCGTGGTGGCCGACGGCGACATCTTCTACGGCCTGATCACCCGCTTCGACCTGCTTAACCACCTGCGAAGGACTCTATCTTGAACGAACCGTTGAACAAGCAGCACAAAAAAGCCGCCCTCTCCACCCGCGTCATCCATGCCGGCCAGTCGCCCGATCCGTCGACCGGCGCCATCATGCCGCCGATCTACGCCACCTCCACCTTCGTGCAGGACAGCCCCGGCGTGCACAAGGGCCTGGACTACGGCCGCTCGCACAACCCGACCCGCTGGGCGCTGGAGCGCTGCGTGGCCGACCTGGAAAGCGGCGCCCAGGGCTTCGCCTTCGCCTCCGGACTGGCGGCCATTTCGACCGTGCTGGAGCTGGCCGACGCCGGCTCGCACATCATCGCCGGCGACGACATGTACGGCGGCACCTACCGGCTGTTCGAGCGCGTGCGCCGCCGCAGCGCCGGCCACGACTTCACCTACGTCGACCTGACCGAGCCGGAAAACCTGCTGGCCGCGATCAAGCCCGAGACGAAGATGGTCTGGGTCGAAACGCCGACCAACCCGATGCTCAAGCTGGCCGACCTGCAGGCGATCGGCAAGATCTGCCGCGAGCGCGGCATCATCGCCGTGGCCGACAACACCTTCGCCAGCCCGCTGGTGCAGCGGCCGCTGGAACACGGTTTCGACATCGTCGTGCACTCTGCCACCAAGTACCTGAACGGCCACTCGGACATCATCGGCGGCATCGCCGTGGTCGGCGCTGAGCCGCACCAGAAGGCCTGGTGCGAGCAGCTGGCCTTCCTGCAAAACTCGGTGGGCGCCATCTCCGGCCCGTTCGACAGCTTCCTGGTGCTGCGCGGCGTCAAGACGCTGGCCATCCGCATGGAGCGCCACTGCCGCAGCGCGCTGGAACTGGCGCGCTGGCTGGAGCAGCAGCCCAAGGTGCGCAAGGTCTACTACCCGGGACTGGAGTCGCACCCGCAGCACGCGCTGGCCAGGCGGCAGATGGAAGGTTTCGGCGGCATCATCTCGATCGACCTGGACACCGACCTGCCGGGCGCCCGCCGCTTCCTCGAAAGCTGCTCGGTGTTCGCGCTGGCCGAAAGCCTGGGCGGCGTCGAAAGCCTGATCGAGCACCCGGCGCTGATGACGCACGCCAGCATCCCGGCGGCGCAGCGGGCCGCGCTGGGCATCGGCGACGGCCTGATACGGCTGTCGGTGGGAATCGAAGATATAGAGGATTTAAGGGCCGATATTCAGCGCTCGCTGGACGCGATTTAGCTGATACCATGCGGGAATTCAGTATTCTGTCCGAGACAACATGGAATTCCTCTTAATCATAGTCGGCGTGCTGGCCATCGGTTTTATCTACTCGATCGGCGTGGCCAGCGCCAAGCCGATCGCCGGCAGCGATTTTTACAAGGTGTCCAAGGACGGCCGCGTGCTGGCCGGCGGCCAGAAGGTCAAGGTGCTGCGGCCCAAGGTGACGCCGGAAGGCCTGACGGTCAAGCTGCGCGTCGGCAGCCTCACCGGCGAATTCCTGGTCCACCAGCTGGTGGCCGAGGCACACCTGCCCAATCCGGCCGGCCTGAAAAACGTCCGCCACAAGGACGGCAACCTGCGCAACAACAAGGTCGAGAACCTGGCCTGGGTGCGCGAGCCGGCGCCGGTTGAAGCCGACGCCGCGTCCCCCGCGCCGTCTCGGATGTAACTAGCTCGGGTCATGAAGCTCCTACTCACTTCCGCCGGCATCAGCAACGCCAGCATCCAGGCGGCGCTGATTGACCTCTTGGGCAAACCGGTTGCCGAAGCGAGCGCCCTGTTCATCCCCACCGCAATCTACGCCTTGCCCAACGGCGGCGACATAGCACGAAGAGTCATTCGCGGATCGCTGGGCGATCCATTCTGCGAGCTGGGTTGGAAATCGCTGGGAATACTGGAGCTCACCGCACTGCCCAGCATCAAAGCAGAACACTGGATTCCCGTGCTCGAAAAGACCGACGCCCTGCTGGTCGGCGGCGGCGATTGCCAGTATCTGTGCTACTGGATGCAGCAATCCGGTCTGGCGGGCCTGTTGCCGTCGCTGCTGCAAAAGACGGTCTACGTGGGCTTGAGCGCCGGCAGCATGATCATGACGCGCTTCGGAACGACCTACGGTGGCCACAACCTCCCAGCCGAAAGCGATAAATCGCTGGGCCTGCTCGATTTTGCGCTGCATCCCCATCTGGATCACGAGTGGTTTCCAGAAAACTCCCTGGCCAAGCTGGAGAAGTTGGCGGCCACGATATCCGTGCCGTCATATCTGATTGACGACCAGACCGCCATCAAAGTGAGCGATGGCGTCATCGAGGTCGTCTCGGAGGGAAGTTGGAAGCTGATTGAGGCCTAGAGGACTAAGGCGCCGTCTGGACGGCGGCACTGGAGCTGGCCAGCAGGTAAAAAACTTCGTTCCCATCGACCCGCTCCCGGGTCCATCCTTGCAAGGCATAGAAGCTGTCGGCCCTCGTTCCGGCCCCGGTGCTCAACCGGACAAACTCCTGGCCTTGCTCAAAAAGCCACTCGACGGCCATGTTCAGCAATTGTTTGGCGAGCCCCCGCCCTTCGTATTCCGGCGCTATGAACAGCGCCCAAATTGAGGCGTTGGTCTTGTTTGCGTAGCAGAATCCCGCGACAACCCCTTCGACTTCCGCGACCCAGCCGCGACCCAGCAACTCCAGATAATCCTCATACATTTGCACGGTGATGCGGCTGGGGTCGGAAAGAACATTCTCGCCAACAGCCAGCCGAATCGTCGACATCGCAGGAATGTCATGTGAATTTGCCCGGCGAAAGTTGGTTAATTTGCTTTGGATCATGTTCAAACCTCTATTTTTTTTATCCGGCACCTCATGTGCGCCGCCATCTTCCCCTATTCCCCCGTGCCAGGCAAGCGTCTTTCAAGGCTGCGCCCACACCGTGCCGCCGGGTGTGGACGCGCCAGCAGCACGTCGTTTTTACGGCGAAGGCTGCAGCTTCCAGCGCTGGCAGTCGCCGCCCAGCCATTGCCACTGCTGCACGTTGGCGCCGGCCGTGGTCGAGCAGGCGTCGACGTCCAATACCAGGCCGCTGTTTTTCGACACAAAACGGAAATAGCCGTCGCCGACCGGCTCCGGGCGCCACGCCTGGCAGGCGGCGCCGTTCGGCGTCCACTGCTGGACGTTGCCGCCGTTGGCCGTCGAGCAGGCGTCGACATCGAGCGCCAACCCGCTCTGCATCGCCGTCAGCACGTAATCGCCGTTACCCTTGTTCTGCACATTCCAGCGCTGGCAGTTGGCGCCGTTCGGTGTCCATTGCTGGACATTCGCCCCGGTGGCGGTCGAACAGGCGCTGACGTCCAGCGCCAGGCCGCTGTTCTTCGAGATCAGCGTGTAGATGCCGCTGGCGACCGGATTGTCCATCGGCCCGCTGGCGAACTTGATCGAGCAGCCGACGTTGACCAGCTCATACAGCTGCGTGCCATCGGTCGACGGCAGCAGCTGCGTCGTGTAGCCGTTGCAGACGTCGCTGCCGCCGGTGGTGGCGGCGGACAATGGCGTCGCGCCCTCCGTCCACTGCCCGTTGCCGTTGTTGGTGTTGTACATGAAGGTCTGGCCGTTGCCGGCGGCGATGCTGTTGTCGGCGTTGCGGCGCAGGACCATGGCCGTCACCAGCAGGCGGCCGTTGGCGCTGCCGTCGTTATACCAGCGCACCGTCGGCGTCTGCGTGAAGTGATTGCCGGACGTCGATTCGATGCGCGTGCCCATATTGGACGGCGTGCCCCAGTTGATGGCGTTGGCCGAGGTGCGGATGAAGGCCTCGCAGTTGGAGGCGCCGCACACTTCGTACGTCATCACGTAGCTGCCGTTGGGCAGGCGCGCCACCAACGGCATGCCGGGACGCTGCACGTTGCCGTCGCTGACGCCGACGTCGATGGTGTCGCCGCTCCACGTCACGCCACCGTCGTTGGAGACGCGGTGCGCGATCAGCTGGTTGTAGCCGTTGCCCTTGTACTCCTCGCTGGAGTAGTACATCACCAGCCGGCCGCTGCTGTCGACGGTGAATTCCGCCTCCCACACGCCGGTGCCGCCGGTGACGGGCGTCGACAGCAGGCTCCAGGTGTGGCCCTGGTCCGTGCTGCGGTACAGCCGTATCGCGTGGCTGCTACCGTTGGTGGTGGACGTGGTCCACAACAGCGCGCCCTTCGGCGTACCGCCCACCGCCTGCGGCATCTCATACAGGCCGCTGCAGCAGTGGCCGGGGTCGGACAGGTTGATGGTGCCGATCTGGGTCCAGCTGGCGCCGTTGTTGGCGCTGTCCCAGATGGTGCTCTGGGTGTTGCCGTAGTCGAAGCTGGCGATCAGGTGGTTGTTGGCGGAAAGGCGTAGCAGGCGGGGATAAAACGAAGTCTGGTTGCCGAGGGTGACGGCGGCGCCGGCGTCTAGCCAGCAAAACAAGGTGAACAGCAAGGCGTAGATACGGGTCTTCATATGCTTGTCTCCATTTCTTAGTGCGAGCGAAAAAAGCAGGGAGCAAGCCCCCTGCGAAAGTACAACACCGGAGATGAAACGGGTTTTACAGCTTGAAGCGCAGGCCGAGCGAGTACACGGCCGGGTCGTAGCGGATGTCGCGCGGGAAGGACTCGTAGCCGCTGTAGCTTTCGTACGAAGCCTTCAGCAGGTTCCACGCGTTGAACTGGATCGACACATGCTTGTTGATCTCGTAGCCCAGCGACAGGTCCATCTGGTTACGCGGCCGCACCACGTTGGTCGGCGGCAGCTGGATGCCGCCGTTGTTCAGCGACTCGACATAGCTGTCGCGGTGCGTGTAGGCCAGGCGGCCGTTGATGCCGAACTTCTCGTAGATCAGCGCCAGGTTGGCGTTCTTCTTGGCCACGTTGATCAGCGGCGTCACCGTGAAGTCGCTGCCGCCCAGGGTGTTGGCGGTTTCCGTGGTGCCCGTGATGTAGGTGTAGTTGGCCTGCACGCCCAAACCATTCAGCACGCCGGGCAGGAAGTCCAGGAACTTCTGCGCCGACAGCTCGTAGCCGTGCAGCTTGCCCTTGCCGGCGTTCTGCGGACGGGTCACCGTGTACGGCAGGCCGTTGATGCTCTCCACCTGCTGGAACGGCTGCAGGTAGCCATCGATGCGGCGGTCGAAGTAGGCCACCGAGGCGTAACCGTTGTTGTCGAAGTAGCGCTCCAGCGTGATGTCGAAGGACTTCGATTCCACCGGCTTCAGGTTCGGGTTGCCGGCGGAGCCGTAGCCCGGACGGTTGATCGACGGCGGCGTCAGCGACAGCGCGGGATTGAGCGAAGCGAAGTCCGGACGGGTCACGGTCTTGCCCCAGCCGATGTGCGACATCCAGTCTGTGGCCCAGTCCACCTTGGCGCTCACGCTCGGCAGCACGTCGGTGTGGGTGGTGCTGATGTCGACGTTGCTGATCACATCGCCGATGCGGTTGTTGCCGTTGATGTCGCGCTGGATGCGGCTGACGCGCACACCCGCCAGGCCGGACACGCCGACGCTGCCGACATCGAAGCCGTAGTTGGCCATGCCGTAGGCGCTGAGGTTTTTCTCGGTCTGCTTGAACAGGCGGTTCGGATCATCCGCCATGCGGCCGGATGGCAGGCCATAGTAGTTGCGCACCTGGTCGCGCTTATCGAGCAGGAAGTCGGTCGACGGCGTGGCGAACGCGCCACCCAGGCGCTCGACGCCGGGCACCACATCGTTGAACGACGGGCCGAACACGCTGACAGGCACCGGCCGCACGCCACCCGGCGTATCGGCGCCGCCTTCATTGCCGTGATATTCGGCATCGCGCGAGGACAGGCGGATGCCGCCGGCCAGCTTGTTGATGAAGCCCTGCCCCACCTTGTAGCTCACGTCGTTGCGCCACTGGACCTGGCGGCCGGAACTCTCGCCCCACGACTGGAAGAAGCCGCGCAGCACGTACTGGCTCGGATCGACCAGCGCATTGGCGTGGCCGGGCGTCGAAGCGGTGAAGCCGCCATGGCCGCCGGAGTCCAGGCCGACCACGTGCAGCGTGGCGAACGGCACGCTCTGGTCGACGATGATGCGGTCGTCGGTGAACTTGGAATAGGTGAACGCAAGGTCCGACGTCGCCTGCCAGTCGCCGTCCTTGTACTTGGCGCCGAAGCTCAGGTAGCCGGTGTCGGTTTTCTGCTGGTGGGCCTGGGTGCTGCTGGCGGTGTAAGGCGCCACGCCGTCGTCGGCCGGCAGTACGTCGGCCGACGCGATCGGGCAAGCCTGGCCACGGCTGGTGGCGCAGTATGGACCGCTCGGCGCGATCACCACGTTGGTGGCCTTGTTGCCTTCGCGGGCAACGGCGAACAGGTAGTCCTCCGCGCTGCGGCTGCGGTAGCCCATGTACATGGCCTGGCTGTCCAGTTCCAGCTTGTCGCTCGGCTTCCATTGCAGCGCGCCGTGCAGTTGCTGGCGTTCGCGTTCGCCGGAGTTGTAGACGCCGCCGGGGAACGGCATCACCGCCGCCGTGGTGGCGCCGCCCTTGGCCTGTTCGGCGGCCAGGTTGGGGTTGCCCGGATCGTTGCGGTAGGCGGTGCCGTCGGCGCGCACGGCCCACAGGCCAGGGCCGCCCGGTTCGGCGAACCACTGCACGGGATTGACAAAGCGGTCCTTGACGTAGGAAGCGTCGACCAGCGCGCCGATGTCGCCGTAGGACGTCTTCCAGCGGTTCGAGACCAGGCCGCCCAGCGACGGATCGGTGAAGGATTTGGCGCTGCTGCCGCGCGGATGGGTGTTGACGCCGTCGACAAAGCCGGACGCGCTCAGGCCCTTGAAATCGAACGGCTTGCGCAGGCGGACGTCCATCAGGCCGGCGATGCCGCCCTCCTGCTGGTTCGGCGTAGCGGACTTGAACACGTCCAGACCGGCCACGCCTTCGATGCGCAGGTCCTGGTACGACAGGCGGCGGCCGTCGCCGGTGAATATCTCGTTGCCGTTGACGGTGGTGGCCAGGTCCGGCAGGCCGCGTATCAGCACGCTGTCGACCTGGCTGGCGGTGCGGCCGACCTGCACGCCGGGAATGCGCTGCAGCGCCTCGCCCACCGAGCGGTCCGGGAATTTGCCGATGTCTTCGGCGTTGATCGAATCGACCACCTGGTCGGCGGTGCGCTTGATGTCCTCGGCCTTGCGCACGCTCTGGCGGATGCCGGACACCACGATGGTCGTGGTGTCGGCCTGCGCCTGCTCCTGTGCCAGCGCTGGCGCGCCTGCCAGTACGCTCAGCAATGCAGCGGCGATCGGGGTCCTTTTGAACTGGTGCATATCACTGTCTCCACTTTGGAATCGGATGACTGCTTTCCCCGCTGCTCCCGGTATGCCCTGTCTGAGCTACCGATACCGGTTGCGGTACTGCCTCGCGTGGCGCGTCATCGCTTTATGTAATCGTTATGGGCGGGCATTACCACAGATATTCTTGCGATTAAGCGGTAAATTGCCCCGAGTAACGAAGTGATAGTGAATGAACTTCTCGTTTATATCAACAATAATTGCGACAAATGGTGAATTTCATGAAAGATTCTGAAAAAACCGGTGAAAAACACCATAAGCCTCAACTAAAGTTGTTGGATAAACGTCACGTTTAGCCCAAAGTCCCAGGTGGCGGCACCGGCGCGCCGTCCGGGAACTGGAAGCTCAGGCGCATGACGATGTCCTGCGGATAGTTGCCGAACTTGCGGCCGAACAGGTTCAGGCCGCCCTTGTTGCGCGCATCGTCCTTGACGCCGATGCGTACGCGGATGTGGTTGGCGCGCGCCAGGTTCAGGTCGGCGATAGTGGTGTTGCCGAGTGAAACGCCGTCGATCATGGCGCCGCGCTCGCTGACGCTCCACTGTTTCAGCACGCCGTATGTCGTGCCTTCGATCTGCCACCACGACGGCGTCAGCAGCGCCGGCTTGCCGCCGAAGTCGCCGGGCGAGGTCCACGTGCCGACCTCCACCTCGTTGATCCACAGCGTGATGTCGGACGGCCAGTCGGGATTGTAATTAGGCGCCTCCGAGCACAGCTCCATCGACAGCGACAGGTCGGTGGTCACCGCGCCGTACGGCACATTGTTAGGGAAGGCATATTCCACATGGCCCGCGCCGAACCACAGCAGCTGGGCATTGACGTGCTCCGGCTCGAAGAAGGAACGCGGGTCGTCCAGCATGCCGATGATCTTGGTTTCGCTGACCAGGCCGCAGGTGGGACTGGCCTCGACGCTGCGGTAGCTGCCGATCGGCATGCTGATCTGCACCGTGTTCTGTTCGGCCTCGACCGCCGCGCCGGGCAGGCGGATGCGCACCTCGTCGTAGCGCTTGGAGCACAGCTTCTGGATGCCGCGCGTGCCCGGTTCGGTTTCCACCACCACCAGGCCCACCGCCTCCAGCTGGTTGACGTTGAAGCTGACGGTCGAATGCGGCAGGTTCATCGTGGCGGCCAGTTCCGACAGGTTCAGCACCTTGTGCGTCAGCAGCGCCAGCATCGCCTGCCGCGTTTCCGACGACAAGGCCTTCACCAGCGGCAACACCGCATCTCCCTCGACCAGCAACGCCCGATTTACAACATCCATGTCGCATCCATTCCTATGAATTAGTTTGTTGGTTCGCCGCGCCGGACGACCGTTTCCGCATGATACCCCGCCGCGAAAATGCCAGTGAATCAAAATAACTCACAAACTTTGTTGTCAGTAATGAGAAATATTGCGATAATTAATCCAACAAGAATTTTCGTGACTATCAGATGCCCGACTTTCGAGTACCACCTCCACCCCGCTACCTGACGCTGGAAAGCGGCGCCGGCCACACTGCCACCGTGATGGACATCGGCGCCACGCTGCTGTCCTGCCGGGTGCCCATGGCGGACGGCAGCCGCCGCGAGACGGTGCTGGGCCATCCTGCCGCGCTGGACGACGATCCGTCCCGCGGTTATGCCGGCGCCATCGTCGGCCGCTACGCCAACCGCATCGCCGGCGCCGCATTCGAACTCGATGGCCGGCGCCATCAACTGCAGGCTAACGAGAACGGCAACCAGCTGCACGGCGGCGTGGACGGTTTTCACCGCCGCCGCTGGCAGTTCGACCAGACGGCCGCCAACCGGGTGCAATTGAACCTGCTGTCGCCGGACGGCGACCAGGGCTTCCCCGGCGAAGTGGAGGCCAGTGTGACCTACACCATCAGCGCGCACGGCGTGCTGCGAATCGACCTGCGCGCCCGCAGCAGCGCACCCTGCCCGGTCAGCCTGAGCAACCACGCTTACTTCAATCTCGACGCACGGCATGGCGACGCGCGCGACCACCTGCTGCAGCTGCGGGCTCCAGCCTACGCGCCGGTCGACGATCAGTTGATCCCGCAGGGTGCGCTGGTTCCGGTTGAAGACAGCAGCTACGACTTCCGCGCCGCCAAAAGCGTGCGCGCCGCCCTGGACGCCGCGGCCGCCGCCGGCACGCCCGGCTTCGACCATGCCTGGCTGCTGTCGTCGCAGTGCGCGCATGGCGCCGTGCCGGCCGCGCGGCTGCAATCGTCGGACCGCACGCTGGCCATGACCATCAGCACCAGTCTGCCGGCGATCCAGTTCTACGACGGCCGCCACCTGCACACGCTGCACGACCGCGACGGCAGGCCCTACCCCTCTTATGCCGGTTTCGCGCTGGAACCGGAGTATCTGCCGGACAGTCCCAACCGGCCAGACTGGCCGCAGCCCTCGTGCATACTGCGGCCAGGGACTCAAATGCACCACTTTATAGAACTGGCATTCCAGGCAAGCGCCTGAGAAAAGACCGGTCAAACAAAAGGAGACAAGCATGACAACCCCAACCCACATCCTCGCCGCGCTGCTCTGCGCGGGCCTGGCCCTGAGCGCCTGCGGCGGCTCCAGCGCCGTCGTCGCCACATCGGCGCCGCCTGCAGTGACCACGCCGCCGACCAGCGCCGGCGCACCGCGCGGCACCCTGATCGCCGACGTTTTCGGCGCCTACCCGCGCCTGATACGCCAGAGCCATCACCAGAACGCGGCGCTCAACGGCCGCCTGGTCGCGAGCATGTCGTCCACCGAGAACGGCCAGCCGGTCGGCGGCATCTACGCCAGCACCGACGACGGCAAGAGCTTCAGCCGCATCGGCGCCATCGCCGATCCCGAATTCAAGCAAGGCCAGTGCTGCGGCACGCTGTACGAGCTTCCGGTGAAGATAGGCGCGATGCCTGCCGGTACGCTGCTGTACGCCGCCTCCTGGGGCGCCGATCAGGACGGGCGCGCGATGGAAAACCGCATCTACCAGAGCGCAGACGGCGGCACGACCTGGAACTACCTGTCGCTGTGCGGCAAGGGCCGCATACCGAAGAACCACAAGGACCCTTCCGGCATCTGGGAACCGGAATTCGGCATCGCCAAATCCGGTGAGCTGGTGTGCTACTACTCTGACGAAACGCTGGCCGGCCATTCGCAGATACTGGCCGAAGTAACGAGCCGCGACGGCCTCGCCTGGACCGCGCCGCAAACCATCGTCGCCGGCGACGATCCCAACGCCCGTCCCGGCATGCCCATCGTGCGCCAGCTTCCATCCGGCGCCTACCTGATGACCTTCGAGAACTGCTACGGCGGCCCGCTCGACTGCACGCTGCGCGCCAAGCGCTCCGTCGACGGCTTGAACTGGGGCGCCGCCAACGACCCCGGCTTCCGCCTGGAGACCGCCAGCGGCCAGTTCTTCCGCCATGCGCCGACCTTCGCCTGGAGCCCGGTCGCGGGACAGCCGAACGGCATGCTGATCGCCATCGGCCAGATCCTGTTCGACAAGAACGGCGTGCCGGACGCCGGCAACGGCAAGGCCATGTTCACCAACACCACAGCCGACGGCAGCGGCCCATGGAAGCTGGTGCAGGCGCCGCTGGCGCTGCCCTCCCCGCCGACGGCCACCAACTGGTGCCAGAACTATTCCAGCCCGCTGCTGCCCTCCGTGGACGGCAAGACGCTGACCATGCTGCAAACCGACGGCGGCGCCGACAACAGCTGCCGCACCCGTTTCGGCAGCGCGCCGCTGGCTCCCTAACCGACACACCCACCCTGACTACGAAAGAATCAAGATGACTAACGCAATCGCCACGCCCGCCGTTCCACACGCACCAACGTGGAGCGCCCAGCGCGCGCATGCCTGGTACGCCGCACAGCCGCGCATCCTCGGCGCCAACTTCATTCCCGCCAGCGCCATCAACCAGCTGGAGATGTGGCAGGCCGAGACCTTCGACGCCGAGCGCATCGACCTCGAACTGGGCTGGGCTGCGGGGCTGGGCATGAACACCATGCGCGTGTTCCTGCACGACCTGCTGTGGGCGCAGGACGCCGAAGGTTTCAAGCAGCGCATCGACAGCTACCTGGCCATCGCCGCGCGCCATCACATCCGCACCATGCTGGTATTATTCGATTCGTGCTGGGACCCGCGTCCGGCACTGGGCACCCAGCGTGCGCCGATGCCCGGCATCCACAACTCTGGCTGGGTGCAGAGCCCCGGCGCGACGCAGCTGGCCGACCCGGCCAGCTACCCGGCACTGCGCGCCTACGTCGAGGATATCGTCACCAGTTTCGGCGGCGACGATCGCGTATGGTGCTGGGATCTGTGGAATGAACCGGACAACCAGGGCGGCGGCATGGGCTACTACCAGCAGTTCGAAGCGAAGGACAAGATCGCCCTGGTGGCGCAACTGCTGCCGCAGGTGTTCGGCTGGGCGCAGGCCTGCTCGCCAAGCCAGCCGCTGACCAGCGGCGTATGGCTGGGCGATAACTGGAATCCCGGTTCCGCCACGTTGAACGACGTGCAGAAGGCGCAACTGGCGCTGTCGGACATCGTCACCTTCCACGACTACAGCTGGCCGGAAAAATTCCTGGCCCGCGTGCAGCAGCTGCAAAGCTACGGCCGTCCGCTGGTGTGCACCGAGTACATGGCGCGCGGCATCGGCTCGACCTTCGACGCCGACCTGCCCATCGCCCGCGCCGAGAGCGTCGGCATGATCAACTGGGGCTTCGTCTGCGGCAAGAGCCAGACCAATATGCCATGGGACTCGTGGAAGAATCCCTACACCTTCGCGCAGCCGTCGGTCTGGTTCCACGACGTGCTGCACACGGACGGCAAGCCGTACCGCGAACACGAGTGCGAGCTGCTGCGCCAGCACGTCAAGGCGTCATGAAGATGGAACCTGAAGTGCTGGCAAAGGTGGGCGGCATCGAGTGGCGCGACGTCAGCAAGCGCTATGGCCAGAACACGGTCATTCCGAGCTTCACACTGAGCATCGCGGCCGGCGAGTTCATCGCCCTGCTCGGCCCTTCCGGCTGCGGCAAGTCGACGCTGCTGCGCATGCTGGCGGGACTGGAGCCGGTGTCCGGCGGCCGCATCGCCATCGGCGGACGCGACGTCACCGACCTGGCGCCGGGCCAGCGTGGCATCGCCATGGTATTCCAGCAGTACGCGCTGTATCCGCACATGACGGTGCGCGACAACATGGCCTTCGGGCTGCGCAACATCCGCATGGATGAAGCGGAGATAGCGCGCCGCGTGGCGGGCGCCGCGCAGATGTTGGAACTGGACGCGCTGCTGGAGCGCAAGCCGGGCCAGCTGTCCGGCGGCCAGCGCCAGCGCGTCGCCATCGGCCGCGCGGTGGTCAAGGAGCCGCAGGCCTTCCTGTTCGACGAACCCTTGTCCAACCTGGACGCGGCGCTGCGCACCCGCACCCGCCTCGAGCTGGCGCGCCTGCACAAGCGGCTCAACGCCACCATGCTGTTCGTCACCCACGACCAGGTCGAGGCGATGACCCTGGCCAACCGCATCGCGGTGATGAACCAGGGTCGCATCGAGCAGTTCGCGGCGCCGATGGAACTGTACGACCGTCCCGCCACGCGCTTCGTGGCCGGCTTCGTCGGCAGTCCGTCGATGAATTTCCTGCCGGTGCGGCGTGCGCCCGACCAGGACGGCCGCTGCGTGGTGGTGCTGGCCAACGGCGCCGAACTGCATACCGCCGTTCCCGCGTTCGACACCGGCGAAGCGCTGGAACTGGGCCTGCGGCCCGACGCATTGACGCCCGCCGACGACGGCCCGCTGCGCGGCGTGGTCGAAGTGATCGAGCGCCTCGGCGACCGCACCCTGCTGCATGTGATGCTGCCGGACGGCGTGCTGGTGGTGGCCGATGCGCCCCGCAACCGCGAGCCCGCCATTGGCGCCACCGTCGGCCTGCGCATGGACCTGCAACGCGCCCACCTGTTCGACGCGGCCGGCAAGGCCCATCATCCATCATGATGCGCGACCGCCTGCCCTTCCTCGCCAAGCCGCTGCACCGTTCCGGCGCCACCAGCTGGAGCGGACTGCTGTTCGTCGCGCCCTTCCTGCTGTGCTACCTGGCGCTGCTGGTGTGGCCGCTGCTGAGCGGCATCTGGCTCAGCCTGCACGCGATCGACCTGCTGTCCAACCTGGGCCGCCTGGTCGGCCTGCTGAACTTCATCGACCTGCTGCGCGACGAGATGTTCGTCCGTTCGCTGCTCAACACCCTGCTGTTCGCGGCCCTGTGCACGCCGGCCATGGTCGTCACCGGCCTGGCGCTGGCGCTCGCGCTGAACCGCCCCGGCCGCACCACGGCCATCCTGCGCGGCATCTTCTTCGGCGCCGGCGTGCTGTCGGTCACCATCGTCACGCTGATCTGGCGCCTGGTGTTGATGCCGGACCGCGGCATGCTGGCCAACCTGCTGCACGGCGCCGGCCTCGCCTCGGTGGCGCCGCTGCAGAACGAATGGCTGGCGTTGCCGGCGGTGGCGCTGGCCACGGTCTGGTGGGGCATCGGCATGCCGATGATGCTGTTCCTCGCGTCGCTGCAGCAGATTCCGCACGACGTCTACGAGGCGGCCGCGCTGGACAACACCAGCCGCTGGCGCAGCTTCCGCCACATCACGCTGCCGGCCATCCGCCACAGCGTGATCCTGGTGGCGGTGACGCAGATGATCGCGCAGATGCAGGTGTTCGGCCAGGTCCAGCTGCTGACCCAGGGTGGTCCCAACAACAGCACCCGTTCGCTGGTGATGTTCATCTTCGAAGCCATGTTCGAACAATGGCAGCTCGGTTATGCCGCCGCCGGCGCGCAGGCGTTGTTCCTGCTGATGCTGGCCGGGATGTCGCTGCAAGGCTGGCTGGAACGCCGCGAAAGAAAGGCCCTCGCATGAATCCGTCCCTGAATAAACCGTGGGGCAACCGCGTCATCCTCGGCGCCACCATCCTGGCCGCCATCGCCTGGGTGGCGCCGCTGATCTGGGTATTGGCGTTGTCGTTCAAGCCGAACGAGCTGCTGGCCCAGCGCACCGACATCCTGTTCGCGCCTCCCTACACGCTGAAGAACTACAGCGACATCCTCGGCACCTCGCTAGTGTTCCGCTGGATCGCCAATTCCTGCATCGTGGCGTTCGGCCAGACCATACTGGTGCTGGTACTGTCGTCGCTGGCCGGCTACGGCTTCGCCCGCACCGAGTTCCCCGGCAAGACCTGGATATACCGGCTGGTGCTGGCCGGGCTGGCCGTGCCGCAGACGGCAGTGGTGATCCCGCTGCACCGCATGTTCGCCGACCTGGGCCTGCACAACAGCCAAGCGGGCCTGATCCTGCCCGGGCTGGCGGCGCCGTTCGGCGTGTTCCTGATGACACAGTACTTCAAGGCCATCCCGCGCGATCTTGAGGAAGCGGCCCTGCTGGACAACGCCTCGCGCTGGACCGTGTTCACCCGCGTGATCCTGCCGCTGTCGCTGCCGGTGCAGGCCACGCTGGGCATCGTCACCTTCCTCAGCGCGTGGAACGACTATCTGTGGCCGTTGATCTCGGCGACCCAGTCGGCGCAGTACACGCTGACCCTGGGACTGGCCGCCACCCAGACCAACTTCGCGCAGTCCGAGGGCCTGGGCTTCCTGATGGCGCAGGCGGTGTTCGCCGCCGTGCCGGTGCTGCTGCTGTACGTCTTCTTCCAACAATACATCGTCGCCGCAGTTGCCGGCACCAAGGTACGTTAAGCATGAGACTCATCCCTTACACCGCGGCGCTGGCGCTGCTGCTGGCGGCCGCGCCGGCGATGGCCGCGCCGCCGACAGAAATCGCGTTCGCGCGCTTCTTCGGCTCCTGCGAGGCCGACTACGGCAAGTCCACCGACCCGGCCAGCGCCACCGGCGAATGCGGCATCATCACGGCGCTGGTCAACAAGTTCAACGCCACCAACCGCGAACAGGTCGTCGTGCGCACGCAGGTGGTGGAGCACGGTTCGTACTACAGCCAGCTGGGTGCGCGCATCGTCGGCCGCGACGTGCCGGCAGTCGCCATCCTGCACAGTTCCGCGCTCAACGACTTCGTCAAGCGCGGCCTGGTCGCGCCGCTGGACGACGAGTTCCGCGCGGCCGGCATCGATGTCGCCGACTTCACGCCGCAGGCGGAAACGGCGGTGACCGTGGACAGGCGCCACTACGCCCTGCCCTTCGACACCCATTCCTGGCTGTGGCACCTGAACCTGAACCTGATGCGCCGCGCCGGCCTGGTGACAAAGGACGGCAAGCCGGTGCTGCCGCACTCGCCGCAGCAGCTGCTGGACCAGGCGCGCCGCTTCAAGGCTGCCACCGGCAAGCCGTACTTCATCTGGATGACCGACAATGATCCGGCCTTCTTCCCGCGCACCATGCTGTCGCTGATACACCAGCAAGGCGGCACGCTGTTCCCGCAGGACGACTTCCACATCGACCTGCACAGTCCCGCCGTGCGCTCGGCGGTGCGGATGCTCAAGACCATGTACGAGGAAGGCCTGACCACGCGCGGCAACGACTACGGCGCGGCCCTGCAGAACTTCGCGGCGGGCGAAGGCGCGGTCATGATCAACGGCACCTGGATCATCGGCGACATGCTGCACCAGGCCGCGCGTCCCGGCAGCGCCACCGCCCACGGCTACACCGCCGTCCCGTTCCCGCAGCTGTACGGCACCAGCGCGGTGTGGGCGGACAACCACATCATGGTGCTGTTAAAAGGCGGCACCAGCGACGAGCGCAGCCGCCACGCGGCCGTCTCTTTCCTCAAGTTCCTGTACGACGAGGGGGGCGTGTGGGCGCGCACCGGCCAGTTGCCGACGCGCCGTTCGGTGATCGAATCGGCCACGTTCCGCCAGCTGCCGCTGCGCAGCGAAATCGCCACCATCGCGCGCGACGGCGTGGCGCTGCCGATCGAGGTCGCGCGCCAGGCCATCGTCGCCAAGACTATGGGCGACGCCATGACTTCGGCCATCGCCTACGGTGCGGACGTCGACCAGTCCATGTCCCGCGCCGAGACCAGCATCAACCGCATGCTGGAACGCGATTCGCAGTTCAAGGGCGGCGCGGTGGTACCGCCGACGGCGCAGCAGCACTGAGCGCCGCTAGTCTTTTTTACCCGTCACCTTATGCGCGCCGTCACGAAACGCATGCCCGACGTCCCGGGTAACCTTCCTTGCGCCATGTCCGACAGCGCGCGCGCCATCGCGAAAGCCGTGTCCAATCGCCGTGGTCGTCTTCTTGACCCCGTGGCCGACTTCCTTGGCAACCTTCTTGGTCTCGTCGACCGGGTGCACACCCTCGTCGGCAGCGGACGCCGATATGGCAAAGGACATCGCGATCGCCACTAAAACGGCCGCGAACACGTTCCGATGCAAAGCTTTTGAAGTCATATTCATTGCTGATCTCCCGGGTGATATTTACGTTCCAGATTCTTTTCCACATCCGCCTTGTAGAACAGAACATCCTTGAATTCACCACGCGCGTACATCGCGGCCTGGTCGTAGAAGTGCGGCGAGGCCGGATCTCCGCTCTCGCCGCCCGCCAGCACGCTGCGCGCCTTGATGCGCGGTCCGAACTCCACCGCCGCCACGAAGCTGTTGCCGCGCTCACCATAAATGCGCCTGGTGGTCTGCTTCGACGTCATGCCGTAGGCGGCCAGCGAACCCCAGTTGGCAGACGCGAACGGCACCGGCAAACTGGGCTTGCTGTCGTCGAACGGCTGCACGATGTCGCCGGTCAGGCGCTGGAAGCGGTTGATCTCGCCCCAAGGGGTCTGCCACTTGCCGAAATCCGCGGTCAGCTTGGCCGTCGCATGCTCCAGCGCCTGCAAACGCTGCTGGGGCGTGATCGCGGCCTGCAGGTAGTCTAACACCTGCACCTCTTTCGCCTTGGCCGCCGCCTGATTGGCCGTGTATAAATCCTGCACCCAGTAGACCGCCAGCGAAGTCGGTACCGACTCCAGCGAATAGCGCATGTCCCAGCCGCGCAGCGCGGCGATCTGCGGCGCCAGGCCGGCCTTGAGCGGGTCGCCGGCCGGCAGTTCATCGTAGGCGGCGAACAGCTGCGGCAGCAGCGGCTCGAAGGCCGGCAGCTGCGTGTCGTAGGCGCTGGCGATCAGGCTGGCGAGGGTGAAGTTCTTTTTGTTCTCCAGCACCCGCACCGCGTGGATGCCGCGCGCGTTCTCGCCGTACTTCGACATATAGGCCGGATAGTCCCTGGCCTTAGGGCTGTAGGCGCCGGCCGCCGTGTACGGCCAGTTGTTGGCGTTCTGGATCCAGCCGTTCTTTGGATTGAACAGCGTGATGGTCTCCTTGACCGTGTGCAGGCCCTGCCACTCGGAGGCCGGATCGCTGCCGTCGACCGGGTGCGTCCAGTCGAACTTCGGATCGCGCTTCGGAATGAAGTTGCCATGGAAGTAGGCGATATTGCCGTCGGCGTCCGCGTACACGGTGTTGTTGGACGAATTGGTGCGCAGCTCCATGGCCTTGTAGAAGGCCTGGTAGTTGCGCGCCTTGGTGCGGACGTAGGATTGCGTCAGCGCCTTCAGCGGCTCGTTCATCAGGCGCACGGCGACCCACTTGCCGTCGGCCGCGCGCACGATCGGGCCGTGGTGGCTGTAGTACACCTTGACCACCTTGCTGTCCATGCCGGCCGCGGTTTTATACGGCAGCGTGATGTCGACCGCCTTCAGCGGCCGCTGTTCCGCGCCGTACTGGTAGAAGAACTGGCCGTCCTTCTCGCTGATGGTTTCCAGGTATTCGTCGATGACGTCGCCGCCGCCCGAGGTGTGCATCCAGCCGATACGGTCGTTGAAGCCCTGGTAGACGAAGAACTGGCCCCAGGTCACGGCGCCGTAGGCGTTCAGGCCCTCGTCGCTGTGCACCTGCACTTCGGGACGGAAGTAGAACGAGGTGTGCGGATTAATCAGCAGCAGCGCATGGCCGTCCCTGGTCAGCGACGGCGCGATGGCGAAGCCGTTGGAGCCGCCCGGCTCCTGGTCCAGATTGAAGCTGCCGCGCGCCGCCGACATCAGCACCGGCGGCGGCAACGGCAGCTTGGCGCCGTTGCCGTACAACGCTTCCAGCTGCTTCAGGTCGACCGACTCGATGTCGCCGCCGATGCTGCCCTCGCTGAAGCTGAGCGCCATCCACGGCTCGAAATGCGTGATCAGTGCCGGCTTCACGTCCGGATGCGTGGCCAGGTAGTAGTTCAAGCCGTCGGCAAACGCCACCATCAGCTTCTTCAGCCAGGCCGGCGATTGCCGGTACTGCTCCTGCAGGTCGGCCGGATTGATGAACAGCTTCATGCGCAGGTCGCGATACAGCTCGGCCTCGCCTTCCACTTCGGCCAGCCGGCCCATGGCGTTGATGTAATTGAGTTCGACCCGCCTGAAGTCGTCCTCGGCCTGCGCGTACATCAGGCCGAACACGGCATCGGCGTCGGTCTTGCCGTAGACGTGAGGGATGCCCCATTTGTCGCGCAGGATGGTGGCGCGCTGCGCCGCGGCTTTCAGGCGCGCCAGCTCCGGCGCAGGAGCCTTGTCCACTGTGGGCGCTGCCGCCGCCACACCGGTTATCACACTACAGATCAGGGCTAACGGCAGACGCATGGACAGGCTCCGGTGGTTGATTTAGCTGGCGTCGACCAGCTCGGAAATACGCAGTTGCAGCGCGGTGATCTCAGCCCGCAGCGCCGCGTTCTTTTCCTTGAGCGAGGCGTTTTCCGCACGCAGCTCCTCGACCTCGGTCAGCGGACGGCCGTATTCGCCGCCCTCCTTCGCCTCCTTCGGCTCCTTGGCCGGACGCGAGGCGGCGCGCAGTTCGCGCACTTCCTTGGCGGCTTTCTGCAATTCCTTCTTGCCGCCGGCCACCGCCGCCACCTGGTCGGCTTCCGGCAGCGAGGCCACCGTCGCGGCAGCGTTGATCGAGATCGTGCCCGAGCGCACCGCCTCCACCAGTTCCGGCGTGGCCGTCTTCTGGATCTTTTCGATCTGGCTGATGGTGGCGCTGCTCAGGCGGGCGGCGCGGGCGATGTCCTCGCGCGAGGTCAGCGGCATGGCGGCCGGCCTGGCCTTGGCGGCATCGCCCTCCGGCGGCGCGATCGCAGCATCCTCGGCGGCGGCCTGCGCGGCCAGCTCGACCGCGCGGGCGGCGACGATTTCCTTCTTGCGCAGCGCCAGCACGCCGCGCTGGAAGTCCGAAATGCTGCGGCGGCCCAGGTTGTTATCGATCATCCACAGCTTGACGTCGTCGAGGCTGCGGAAACTGGTGTTCTCGATGGCCTTGAACGGCACACCGTGCTGCTGGCAGATCTGGTAGCGGTTGTGGCCGTCCACCAGCACGTCTTCCCACAACACCAGCGCGTCGCGGCAGCCTTCGACCAGGATGCTGCGCTCCAGGGCCTGGTACTCGGCCTCGGTCAGCGGCTCGATATAGCTGCGCAGCACTTCGTTAATTTTGATTTGCATAGTTCATCCTTGAATTTCCCGGCGGGCCGGCGCCTGTGCGCCCGGCCGAATCGCCGTCCAGCATGCTACACCATCCGCGCACGCCGCCAAAGCCCCCTCTGCAAGATGAGTACTAAGGCAATCTTAAGATTCATTCATTACTATGCATTCCAGTCAAACGAGCTTTCTCCGCCAATTGACCAAAGCCCCGCCAGGTTGCTGCCTGCGCGGGGCTTTTCCATGGGGATAGTTGCTTTTGTAAAAACCTTGGCGCATGATGAAACTTCTTCAATCAGGAACTAGCCATGGTCAATTACATCATCAGCGTTGCATTCAATGAAACCGACGGCGACGCCATCGCCCGGCTGAACACGGAACTGTCAAAATACAACATCGCCGGCGGCATCAAGGCCGATGACGGCAAGGGCTACTATCTGCCGCCCGGCAATTACTGCTACAGCGGCGCCGAGCCGATCAACGAAGTGCGCGACGCCATCCACCGCCTGGCCGAAACCGTCAAGCCGGGCGCCATGGTGCTGGTGACCGAAGTCACCACCGTGTCGTGGAGCGGCCTGAAGCTGGTTGAAGCCTGACAGACTGTAACGCCTCAGCCAGCGTAAGCCGCCTCGCGCGGCTTATTTGCCTTCTTATTTGCCTTTATAGATACCGGCTTCCAGAATGACATCGCCGTGCTTGACGAAGTAGGTCGATTTCTTTTCGATGTCGCCGTTGGCCGGATTGTTGTAGCGGTAATCCACCCAGCCCTTGCCTTTGGCCTGGGCCTGATCAATGATTTCCTTGCGGAACAGCTTTCCATCCGCATCAGGCAGCACCACCATGTTCTTGCCGACCAGCTTGGGGTTGGTGGGATGGGCCAGCTGCGTGCCATCCAGCGCCCGCACGGTCAGGTAGGTGGTGTCGTTGATGAACTCTGGATTCTTGCTGTTGACTTCCTTGATCAGCGCATCCTTTCCATTCTTCTGCAGGTAGGCGGCGCCCTTGTCCACCATGGCAATGGCGGCGGCGGAGTTGTCGGCGGCAAGCGCCGGTACGGCGGACAGTACGGTGGTGGCGAGCAGCACCGACAGGATCGTATTTTTCATGGTGTCTCCGAAAGTGTGAGCGCCGCTGCATTGGCGGCACGTCCACTATATCAGTTCGTTGCCGGCGGGCGCTGACAACCGGCTACGTGATTTCCGCAATAGCCGGACAGCTTGCGCCGGCCGCAGCGACAATTTCATACCCCGCCTTGGTTCTTTTCGCAATTGCGCGCCTCTGCAGTGCTCCGCACAATGTTTGTACACTCCGTGCGTCCCAAGCCAGCACGGCACAACAATATGGAGACGGCTGCAATGGAAAACTGTTCCGGACGCTTTTACGCGTCGATGCCCGCACCACCTGACGCGCGCCATGCCATGACGCCGCCCCGCCCCGCCCCAGCCTTTATTACCTGAGCCGACAACCGATTGCCTCCGGTGGCGCCACCGCCGCCGGAGCCCAGGATTCCGCCCTCACGGACGGAATGAACGCGCACATCCGTTCACTTCGCAACGGCATGCGCAGACACAGCTGTACCCACCAATAATAACGAGGAGATTATTTATGATGAAACAACTTTCCAATCCGATCGCGGAAGGTGCGCGGCTACGCCGCGTCGTCGCCGTGTCCACGCTGGCGCTGGCCTGGGCCTCCGCCCTGCCGGCACAAGCGGCCAGCTATACCTGGGGCAATGTGAAGGTCGTGGCCGGCGGCTACGTCGACGGCATCGTCGCCCATCCAGCCCAGCAGGGCCTGTTCTATGCCCGCACCGACATCGGCGGCGCCTACCGCTACAACAACGCCACCAGCACCTGGGTGCCGCTCAACGACTGGACCACCCCGTCCAACTGGCACGAGATGGGCATCGAGTCCATCGCCGTCGATCCCCGCAATGCGAACATGCTCTACATGGTGGCCGGCATGTACACCCAGAACTGGGACGGCAACGCCGCCGTGCTGGTGTCGTCCAACCAGGGTGCCAGCTTCAATTCGTATCCGCTCAGCTTCCGCACCGGCGGCAACGATGACGGCCGCAACGCCGGCGAAAAACTGCAGGTCGATCCCAACCTCGGCTCCGTGCTGATGTACGGCACCTTCAACGATTCGGCCCAGGGCGCCACCAACGGCATCTGGAAAAGCGTCAACAGCGGCCAGACCTGGACCCGGCTGAGCGGCTTCACGGCGCTGAGCAACGACGGCAGCGGCTCCGGCGTGGCCTTCGTCACCTACTACCAGCCGTCGGCCGGCAGCGGCAGCGCGACCCCGACCGTGTTCGCCGGCGTCTCCACCGCCGGCGCCGCCTCGGCCGGCACCACGCTGTACAAGAGCACGGACGGCGGCAGCCACTGGTCGGCCGTCACGGGCGGCCCCAGCGGCCAATATCCGAACCACGGCCAGGTCGGCCCGGACGGCAATCTCTACATCACCTACGGCAATGCCATCGGCCCCAACGGCATGACCACCGGGCAGGTGTGGAAGTACAGCGTCGGCGGCAATACCTGGCAAAACATCACGCCGTCCAACCCGAACAATTACTCCTTCGGCTACGGCGGCCTGGCGATCGATCCGAAGAAATCGGGCGCGCTGGTGGTCATGACGATGGACCGCTGGTGGCCGGGCGACACCATGTTCCGCAGCACCAACGGCGGCTCCAGCTGGACCGACGTCGGCCCCGCGTCCACCCGCGATCCGAGCCTGTCGCCATGGGTCAAGTTCGGCGCCGCCACGGCCGGCTTCGGCAACTGGGGCCAGGTCGCGATCGATCCGTTCAACTCGGCGCATGCGATGTACGGCACCGGCCAGACCGTGTGGACCACCAATAACCTGACGGCGGCCGACAGCGGCCAGGCCACCAACTGGACCATCGGCGCCAACGGCATCGAGGAAACCGCGACGCTGGCGCTGATCTCGCCCACCTCCGGGGTGCCGTTGATCAGCGGCCTGGGCGACATCTGCGGCTTCGTGCACACCAGCCTGACGGTGTCGCCGGCTGCCGGCATGGTGAGCAATCCGATCTGCGGCAACGGCACCGGACTGGACTATGCCAAGTCGCTGACCTCCAAGATCGTCCGGGTCGGCACCGGCGGCTCCGGTGTGTACGGCGCCGTCTCCACCAACGGCGGCACCAGCTGGACGCCATTCGCCAACCAGGCCGGTTCCAGCCAGGGCGACGGCACGGTGGCCATCTCGGCCGACGGCGGCACCATCGTCTGGGGACCTAAGGACGTGGCCCCGGCCTACTCGACCAACAACGGCGCCAGCTGGACCTCGACCGGGCTGCCGGTCAGCACCTCGTGGCAAATCCTGTCGGACGGCCTGAACGGCAACCTGTTCTATGCCTACAATGCGGCCACCGGCATCTTCTACGCCAGCGCCAACAAGGGCGTGAACTGGTACACGGCCGCCTCCGGCCTGGCGACCGGCGGCAAGGCGACGACCGTGGCCGGTAACCAGGGCGACGTCTGGCTGGCCACTTCCTCCGGCCTGTTCCGCAGCACCAGTTCCGGCTCGAGCTGGAGCCAGGTGTATTCGGGCGTGGTGACGGCGGCCAATTCGGTCGGCTTTGGCAAGGCGGCCAGCGGCGCGTCCTACCCGGCCATCTACCTGGCCGGGACGGTCAGCGGCGTGTCGGGCTTGTTCCGCTCCACCGACACCGGCAGCACCTGGGTGCGCATCAATGACAACGCGCACCAGTGGGGTGGCTACAGCCTGGTAGTCGGCGATCCGAAGACCTTCGGCACCGTGTACGTGGCGCCTAACAGCGGCCGCGGCATCATCTACGGCACATCAACGAACTAGGAAAGACCGGCGGGGCGGTCGTTGCGCATAAGTCAGCCAACGGCTACGCCCGCCCCGCCTTCGCGATCGCGACACAGCGCCGTGCCAGTATCGCTGTGGGATCAAGCAGCGCCACGCTGCGATCGCCCAACTGAAATGTCGAGTTTTCCTGCAAGAGCAAAGGCAATTCGGTGCAGCCCAATATCACCACTCTGGCGCCGGCATCGACCAGGTGCTCCAACGCCTGGATCAGATCCTGCCGGCACTGGCCCTCCAGATAGCCGGCTTTCACGCCGTATTTGCCGTAGATTGCGCGCATGACCAATGCCTGATGCGCATCGTTGGGCACCAGCAATTCAAACGGCGCGCCGGCGGCGGCCTCGTGATAAACGCGGCTGCCGACCGTTCCGTCGGTAGCCAACAGGCCGACGATCCGCTCGCCGCCATGGTGCCGGGTGATATGGCTTACGGTCTCTTGCAGCATATTGATGATCGGCACCTCGACCTGCCCGCGTATGCGTTCGATATACGCGTGAGCGGTGTTGCACGGAATGGCGATCAGGTCGGCCTGATTGGCTTCGAGGCGCTTGCAGGCCGCATAGATTGCCAAGGTCGGGTCCTCCCCGTCGCCGATCAGGTTGGCCGTGCGGTCGGGAATTTGCGGATTGTGCTCGACAATTAATTTGACGTGATCCTGATCCCGCCGCGCCGCCGTGTTCGAGATAATCTTCTCCATGAAATCAACCGTCGCCGCGGGGCCGACTCCGCCGACGATACCGAGCTTGAAGGAGCGCGGCGGCCTTGGCTGGCGCATCTCCAAGGCGTAATCGACGTATGCCTGATTGCTGTCCATCACCGGCATGCCGGCTGTCCGCAACAAATTGGAGACCATCGCGATCTCCGTGGCGCCCGGCACGATCAGCTCGGCCCCTTGCGCCATCAAGTCGCGGCACGCTTCCAGCAGCAAGGCGATCGAACGCGGCGATCGATCGTCGTTTTTCAGTCCCGCCGCCCCGTACACGGCCTCCATCACGCAACGCAGCTGGATTGCCGGCTGCGGATAGACCAGGCGGTAGCCCTCCGGCTGCAGATGGTGCTCGAACAGACGCTGGCCTAGCACGTAATCGGACGTCAGCACGCCGATGGTTGCGGCGCGCGGGACGTCTTTTCGAAGTGCGGCCGATACGGCGTCCATCAGCCCGACTATGGGCAGACTCAATTCGGTCTGCAACTGATGCAGGAACGTGTGGCTGATAAAGCACGGCAGCATCACGCTGTCGGCGCCCAGTTGCTGGTAGTGCTGCACCATGTCATAAATGTAGAGCATGCGCCGGTTGAGCTCGGTGCTGCCGTCGACCGGGAAACGGCTGTGCTCATACAGGACGCGATAGGCGTCATGGCGGCTGTGGCGCGCGATACTTCGTACCATTTTCCCGTGTACGTCGGCACCGGCCAGCGCGCCGAGGCCGCCGATGATGCCTATGCACTGGACGTCGTTGCCGGACGATGGAGTGTGAGATGTGAGTGACATGGACCTGTGGTATCTGGGAGACATTTCCGTACGATATCTCGCCCCCGGCCTCCAGTTATGCAATTTAGAACTGACCCTATGCGACGCAAGCATAGGAGAATGTCGGACGGAAACCACGTAGCCGCAACACAAACGGATTTGGACAGCATGGATATTAAATGGTTGGAGGATTTTCTGAGCCTGGCGCAGACACGCAACTTCTCGCGTTCTGCCCAGGAACGCAACGTGACGCAGTCGGCGCTCAGCCGGCGCATCCGTTCGCTGGAAGCCTGGGTAGGCGCCGATCTGGTCGATCGCAGCACCTACCCGCTGATCCTGACGCCCGCAGGCAAACTGTTCAGCAATTCCGCGGTCGAGGCCATGCGCCTGCTGAACGACACCCGCGCCCTGCTGCGCGTCGAGAACAAGGATGAAAACATGCTCAGCATCTCTGCCGGGCACACGCTTTCGCTGAACTTCCTGCCCAAGTGGCTGCAAACCGTCGAGGCGCGCTTCGGCCAGTTGCGCACCCGCGTTTTGCCCACGAACGTGCACGACTCCGTGCTGTCGCTGGTCGAAGGCAACTGCGACCTTTTGCTCTGCTACCACCACTCCGACCTGCCCATAGAACTCGACCCCGCGCGCTTCGAATATATCAATCTCGGCGGCGAGCTGGTGCTGCCTGTTTCCGCACCCAAGCGCAGTGGGTTTGCCGCATTTTCGCTACCGGGAAGCCGGGTGGCGCCCACCTCGCAACTGGGCTATACCGCCGGTTCGTTTTTCGCCCGCGTCGTCGAACGCATCGTCGCCCGGGTCGACCAGCCCTGCTTCCTGGTGAACAGCTACGAGTCCGACCTGGCGGAGCTGCTCAAGACCATGGCACTCTCCGGCCTTGGCCTGGCATGGCTGCCCGAGAGCTGCATCCGACGCGAATTAACAGAAGGGAAACTGGTGGCGGCAGGCGGCGAACAATGGAACATGACATTGGAGATACGCCTGTTCCGCGCTATCGACAACCGCAAGCCGGCGCTGCTGCGCCTGTGGGAAAATCTTCAGCGGCACTGAATCGGTGCGCTGCCTCCCCAAAAAATTGCATTCCAGCAAAGCATCAATGTATGTCGAATTAGCATAGTTTGGCCGCGCCCTCTCCCTAGAATGACTTCCATCAACCGCAGTGCAGCGCGGCGACATGTGCAAGTACAACTCAACGGGAGAGACCAACTATGTCTGCGGCAACGAGAACCGAACACGATCTACTGGGCGAACGCGCTTTGCCCCACCACGCGTATTACGGCATCCACACGCTGCGCGCGCTGGAAAACTTTCCGATCACCGGCACGCCCATTTCGCATTGGCCGGATCTGATCGTCTCGCTGGCTATGGTGAAACAGGCTGCGGCCGTCACCAATTTCAAGCTCGGCCTCCTGGGTGAAGAACACCTGGACGCCATCGTCGCGGCCTGCCAGCAAGTCATCGACGGACAATTCCACCAGCACTTCGTGGTCGACATGATACAAGGTGGTGCCGGAACCTCGACCAATATGAACGCCAACGAGGTGATCGCCAACCTGGCCCTGGAACTGCTGGGGCAACCGCGCGGCGCCTATCACGTCCTGCACCCGAACCAGCACGTCAATCTGAGCCAGAGCACCAACGACGTCTATCCGACCGCGCTGAGGCTGGCGACCTACCGCGCCATGGGCGGCCTGATCGCGGCGATGGATGTGCTGAAGCGGGCATGCCGCGCCAAATCCCATGAGTTCGCAAACATCATCAAGATGGGACGGACCCAATTGCAGGATGCCGTGCCCATGACCCTGGGCCAGGAATTCGGTACCTATGCCGTGATGCTGGGCGAGGACCAGGACCGGCTGCGCGAGGCTGCAATGCTGATGTGGGAAATCAATCTGGGCGCTACGGCGATCGGCACCGGCATCAACGCACACCCGGATTACGCGCAGCTGGCCTGCGCGGAGCTGTGCCGCATCAGCGGCGTGACTTTGTCCAGTTCGCCCGACCTGATCGAGGCGACGCAGGACGTGGGCGCCTTCGTCCAGCTCTCCGGCGTGCTCAAGCGGGTGGCGCTGAAGCTGTCGAAAATCTGCAACGACTTGCGGCTGCTGTCGAGCGGGCCGCGCGCCGGTTTCGGAGAGATCAACCTGCCGCCTATGCAAGCCGGTTCCAGCATCATGCCGGGCAAGATCAATCCGGTGATACCCGAAGTGGTCAACCAGATCGCCTTTGAGGTGCTGGGCAACGACATCACCGTCAGCTTCGCCGCGGAAGCCGGCCAGCTCCAGCTCAACGCGTTCGAACCCATCATCGGCTACAGCCTGTTCAAGAGCATCAGCCACCTGACCGTAGGATGCGAGGTGTTGGCCACCCGCTGCATCAACGGCATCACCGCCAACCAACAGCACCTGCAAGACACGGTGGAGCGCTCCATCGGCCTGGTGACCGCGTTGAATCCCTACATAGGCTACGAGGCCGCCACCGCCATCGCCCAGCTCGCGCTGAGCAGCGGCAGAGGGGTGGCCGAACTGGTCGTCGAACAAGGCCTGATGACCGCCGGAGAGCTGAGACAACTGCTGCAACCGGATCAGTTGACCAGGCCACGTCCTCAGCCGCTGGCCACGCTGACCTAGCACCAAGCCAGCCTTTCCTTTTCACAGAACTTACAGGCGACCTCGCAGCCGCCAGGGGGAGACACGCGCCCGCAATTTGTAAAACGCGGCACCAGCAGTTCGAGCACCGCATTGCCATAACTATTCAATTTTTCAACACTGGGAGAACAAATAAAACAACTGGCCACCTGCTTCGCCTTGGGCGCATGCCTGTGCGGCGCCGCCTCGGCGCAATCTAACGTCACCATCTACGGCATCGCCGACGCCGGCCTGGTGCGCGACACCGGCGGCGCTGCCGGCAGCGTCAGCCGTGTCAGCAGCGGTGTCGGTTCGGGCTCGCGGCTGGGCTTCAAGGGGAAGGAAGACCTGGGCGACGGCCTGAGCGCCTTCTTCCAATTGGAGAACGGCTACAACATCGACACCGGCAGCGCCGGCCAGGGCGGCCTGCTGTTCGGCCGCCAGGCCTTCGTCGGCCTGGCCGGCAAGTTTGGCGCGATCTCGCTGGGACGCCAATACTCGCCGCTGTACACGACGCTGCGCGATGTGGTCGATCCGTTCGAGATCGGCCTGGCGGGCAACGTCACCAACATCATCCCCGGCAACACGCGGGTCGACAACATGGTCGAATACAAGACGCCGCGCTACGCCGGCTTTGCCGCCGACCTGGCCTATGGCGCCGGCGAAACCGCCGGCAACAGCGCCAAAAACCGCACGCTGGGCGCCGCGCTGAGCTATGCCGACGGACCGTTCAATGTCACGCTGACCAACCACATCAAGGAAAACGCCGACGCCAGCGATAGCGCGCGCTACAGCCTGCTGGTGGCGAAATACAAGGTCAGCCGCTTCAGCGTCGACCTCGCCCACGGCGTCACGCGCGGCGCGGCAGGCGCCCGCAGCAGGGACGACGTGCTGGGCGGCACCTGGACCGAGGGCGTGCACACGCTGCTGGCCTCCTACATCCGCCACGACGACCAAACCTCGGTCAACAAGGATGCGCGCCAGTGGGCGGCAGCCTACCTGTACGCGCTGTCCAAGCGCACCGACCTGTATCTGAGCTACGGGCACATCAGCAACCACAACGGCGCCAGCTACACCGTCGGCAACGGCACCGATACCGGCACCGGCAACACCGGCACCGACATCGGCATCCGCCATCGCTTTTAATCTTTCCAGACAGAGGACCTCATGAAACTCACCAAACTGATCGTCATACTGGCCGCCGCCATGCTGGGCCAGGCACAGGCGCAAGACAGCGCCACGCTGAAGAAAATCAAGGATAGCGGCGCCATCACGCTGGGCGTGCGCGAATCGTCCATCCCCTTCTCCTACCTCGACGGCAAGCAGGAATACCAGGGCTATTCGCTCGAGCTGTGCACCCGGATCGTCGCCTCGATCCAGAAGCAGCTGGGCATGAGCAAGCTGAAGATCAACCTGAATCCGGTCACCGCCGCGACCCGGGTGCCGCTGATGGCGAACGGCACGATCGACCTCGAGTGCGGCTCGACCACCAACAACGTCGAACGCCAGAAGCAGGTCGCATTCAGCCCCACCACCTTCCTGACCTCGACCCGCCTGGTGGCCAAGAAGTCGGCCAACATCAACAGCTTGCGCGACCTGCGCGGCAAGACGCTGGTGTCGACCTCCGGCACCGCCAACCTGAAGGAACTCAGCGAAATCAACAACATCAAGAACCTGGGCATCAATATTGTGACGGCCAAGGACCACGCGGAAGCGTTCCTGATGGTGGAAACCGGCCGCGCGGCGGCGTTCGGCATGGACGACATCTTGTTGGCCTCGCTGGCGGCCAGCTCGAAAAATCCCGACGACTACGTCATCTCGCATGAATCGCTGTTTGCCGAGCCCTACGCGTTGATGATGCGCCGGGACGACCCCGGCTTCAAGAAGGCGGTCGATGGCGCGCTGACCGAGATCTACGCTTCCGGCGAAATCAACCGTATCTACGCCAAGTGGTTCCAGTCGCCGATTCCACCGAAAGGCATCAACCTGAACTGGCCGATGAGCGAGGCGCTCAAGCGCAACTTCGCCCATCCAAGCGATTCCGGCGAACCCGGCGCCTACCGCTGATCACCAGGGAGCATGAGGAGACTATGAATTACAACTGGAACTGGCGCATCTTCGGGGAGCAGTCCCCCGACGGCATGGGCACCTACTTTGACAGCTTCATGCACGGCCTGGCGTGGACGCTGGCGACAGCCGTGCTGGCCTGGCTCATCGCCCTGCTGATTGGCGGCCTGATCGGCAGCCTGCGTACCATGCCGAACCGAAGGGTGAACTGGCTGTGCAATGCCTACATCGAGCTGTTCCGAAACGTTCCGCTGCTGGTGCAAATGTTCCTGTGGTACTTCGTTTTGCCCGAGTTGCTCCCCGCATCCATGGGCGACTGGTTGAAGCAGCTGCCCAACGCGTCGTTTGTCACGGCCGTGCTATGCCTGGGCAGCTATACCTCGTCGCGGGTCGCGGTGCAGGTGTCGGTCGGCATCCATGCGCTGCCGCGCGGGCAGCGCATGGCCGGCACCGCGCTGGGCCTGACCTTGCTGCAGACCTACCGCTACGTGATCCTGCCGATGGCGCTGCGCATCATCATTCCCCCCCTGACCAACGAGTTCGTCAACGTGGTCAAGAACAGCGCGCTGGCCTTGAGCATAGGCCTGATGGAATTGACGGCCCAGGCCCGATCGATGCAGGAGTTTTCATTCCAGGTATTCGAGGCGTTCACCATGGCGACGGTGATGTACCTGGCGATTAACCTCGGCATCGTCAGCCTGATGGGGCTGATCGAACGGCGTACCGCCGTGCCGGGCATGTCCCTGCCGGGACGGAGGGTGAAGCAATGACGGGCTTTGATTTCGGCGTGATCGCCGACTCGCTGGACTATCTGTTCCGCACCGGCATGGCCTTCACCTTGCAGCTGACCGGATTGGCCATGGTGGGCGGCATTGTGATCGGCACCCTGCTGGCGTTGATGCGCCTGTCCGGGCTGCGCCTGGTCGCCGGTGCGGCCGGCCTGTACGTCAACACGATACGCTCGATCCCGCTGGTGCTGGTGATTTTCTGGGTGTACTTCCTGGTCCCCTATCTGGGGGCGTGGTTCTCCGGCTCGTCCGAGCCGGTGAAGGTGGGGCCGTTCGCCTCGTCGCTGGTGACTTTCGTGCTGTTTGAATCCGCCTACTACTGCGAGATCATGCGCGCAGGCATACAGTCCATCCCCCGCGGACAGTTGGCGGCGGCGCAAGCGCTGGGCATGAACTACAGGCAGATGATGGGCAACGTCGTGTTGCCGCAGGCATTCCGCAACATGATTCCCCTGCTGCTGACACAGACCATCGTGCTGTTCCAGGACGTGTCGCTGGTGTATGTGTTGTCGCTGACCGATTTTGTCGGCGCCGCATCCAAGGTCGCGCACCGCGACGGCCGCCTGGTGGAAATGTATTTGTTTGTCGCGCTGGTGTACTTCGTTTTGTGTTTCAGCCTGTCCACCTTGGTGAAGAAACTGAACCGCAAGCTGACCATCCTCCGCTAACCGCAATTGAAAGCAATCCCATGATTAAAATAGACAAGATAAGTAAATGGTATGGTCCGTTTCAGGTGTTGAACCAATGCTCCACCATGGTCAACAAGGGCGATGTGATGGTGGTGTGCGGTCCTTCGGGTTCCGGCAAATCCACGCTGATCAAGACCGTGAACGGCCTGGAACCCGTTCAGCGCGGCAGCATCTGGGTCGACGACATTCCGGCGCACGATCCCAAGACCAACCTGGCGCAGCTGCGCGCGCGCATAGGAATGGTGTTTCAGAATTTCGAACTGTTCCCCCATCTGTCGATCCGCGACAACCTGACGCTGGCCCAGGTCAAAGTGCTGGGCCGGCCGCGCGACGAAGCCACCAGCAAAGGCCTGGCCTATCTGGACCGGGTGGGGTTGCTCGGGCAACAGGACAAGTTTCCGGGACAGCTATCCGGTGGGCAGCAACAGCGGGTGGCGATAGCCCGCGCGCTGGCGATGGATCCGATCGCGATGCTGTTTGACGAGCCGACCTCGGCGCTGGATCCGGAAATGATCAACGAAGTGCTGGACGTGATGGTCGAGCTCGCGCGCGAAGGCATGACGATGATGGTGGTGACGCACGAAATGGGATTCGCCAGGCGCGTCGCCAACCGCGTGGTGTTCATGGACCAGGGCTGCATCGTCGAAGACTGCGGGAAACAGGAGTTCTTCGATGCGCCCCGGTCAGAGCGCGCGCGCGATTTCCTGCGCAAGATCATCCATTGACAGCGTCCCGTCAGAACGCACCGACATAGTTTTCCGCCAATGCCGTCGCCATCGCGCGCGAACTGACCACGCATTCCAGTTCCGCGCGCTGCACCTCGCGCTTGAACGGCGTGGCGTCGGCAAAGGTGTGCAGCAGGCTGGTCATCCACCACGAGAAGTATTCGGCGCGCCAGATGCGCTTCAGGGCCGCCGCCGTGTAGCCCTGCAGCCGCTCTTCGCTGCCTTGGCGGTAGAATTGCTCCAGCCCCTGCGCCAGCAGCTGCACGTCCGACACCGCCAGGTTCATGCCCTTGGCTCCGGTCGGCGGCACTATGTGCGCCGCGTCGCCGGCCAGGAACAGGCGGCCCGACTGCATCGGCGTCGAGACGAAGCTGCGCATGCCGATGATGTTTTTCTGGAAGATGCGGCCTTCGTTGACCCGCCAGCCGTCGTTGTTCTCCAGGCGCGCATGCAGCTCGGCCCAGATGCGGTCGTCCGACCAGTTGTCGACGTGGTCGGCGGGATCGCACTGGAAGTACAGCCGCTGCACCGTCGGCGTGCGCGTGCTGACCAGCGCGAAGCCGCGCTCATGCCGCGCATAGATCAGTTCATCGGACGATGGCGCCGATTCCACCAGGATGCCGAACCAGCCGAAGCCGTAGGTGCGCTGGTAGTCCTGCCGCCCCTGCCCCGGCATCGCCGGCCGCGTCACGCCGTGGTAGCCGTCGCAGCCGATGACGAAGTCGGCCTCGATGCGCGCCGCCTCGCCGCGATGGGTAAAGCTGACCGACGGCGTGGACGTTTCGACGCCATGCAGTTCCACCCCGCTGACTTCGAACAGCAGTTCTCCCTGTGCCGCCAGCCGCGCCGCCACCAGGTCCTTGATCACTTCATGCTGCGGATAGACGGTGATGGATTTTCCGGTCAGCTCGGTCAGGTCGATGCGGTGGCGCCGGCCGCCGAAGGCCAGTTCTATGCCGTGGTGCAGCGCGCCCTCGGCCTGCATGCGGGCGCCGACGCCGGCGTTGTTGAGGATGTCCATGGTGCCTTGTTCCAGCACGCCGGCGCGGATGGTCGCTTCGATGTCGGCCTGGCTGCGCGACTCCAGCACGATCGATTCGATGCCGTTCAGATGCAGCAGATGGGATAGCAGCAGGCCCGCTGGGCCGGCGCCGATGATGGCTACCTGGGTACGCATGATGTCTCCGATATGGTGTAAGTGTGCAGCCATCGTAGCGCCGGGGGGCGTTAAAAAAAATGGATGAAACAGCATAAAACTTGTACTATTTCGACACCTCTTCACTTTCCCGGACCTTCCCGCCCATGGCCCGCAACGCAAAACCGGCACTGCCCGATGTTCCGCAATTCGGCCTGTACGGCGAGCAGGCACGGGGAGAAAATGCCGAATTCGTGCACATCGAGCTGATCGAAACCCGCAGCCGGGTGCACCACTGGCATATAGACAAGCACACGCACAGCGGCTTGTTTCAGGTACTTTTCCTCTACGGCGGCGAGGTCAGCGCCAGCGTCGACGGCGCCGTCTGGGAATGCAGCGCGCCGACCGTCATCACCATCCATCCCTCGGTGGTGCACGGCTTCGACTTCTCGGCCGAGGCCCACGGCTATGTGCTGACGGTGGACCAGAACGTGGTGTTTGCGGCGGCGGAAAACCATGGCGACCTGTATTCCTCGCTGTTTGTGGAGCCGCTGGCGATCGACCTGGCCGGCCAGCCGGAACTGCGCGCGCGCCTGGAATCGCTGCTGCAAGACCTGCTGACGGAAGCGGCCTGGCCGCAGTACGGCCACACCTTGATGCTGGAGTGGCTGGCGCGCAGCGCCCTGCTGCTGCTGGTGCGCCTGCATGCGGAGCGCCGCCTTGCCGACCAGTCGGGGCGCAGCGATTTTGAACTGTTCAGCCGCTTCCGCACCGAGGTGGAGCGGCGCTACAAGGAGCAATGGCAGGTCGGCCAGTATGCCGAGGCGCTGCGGGCGACGCCGACCCGGCTCAATCGCCTGTGCCTCAAGCTGTCCGGCAAATCGGCGTTCGACATCACCCAGGACCGGCTGATGCTGGAAGCCTGCCGCAAGCTGACCTACCTGCCCGCCAGCATCGCCAGCATCGCCTATGAACTGGGATTCCAGGATCCGGCCTACTTCAGCCGCCTGTTCAAGAAGCGCATGGGCCTGACGCCCAAGCAGTTCCGCAGCGCCTGACGCTGGAGTTACAACAAGGCGTTCAGCTCGACCTGGATCTTGATCAGCGCCGGCAGGCAGCGCTCGATCATCTGCTCCAGCGGCATGCGACCGGCGTGCACGCTGATGTTCATCGCCGCCACCACCTCGCCGCGGAAGTTCTTCAGCGGCACGGCGATGGTGCGCAAGCCCAGCTCCAGCTCCTGGTCCACCAGCGCATAGCCCTGCGCGCGGGTGCGCGCGATCTCCAGCGCCAGGCGCTCCTTGTTGACGATGGTGTGCTCGGTGATCCGCTCCGGCTGCGCGCGCTCCAGGAAGGCGTCGATCTGCGGCTGCGGCAGGTGCGCCAGCAGCACGCGGCCATTGGCCGTGCAGTAGGCCGGCACCCGGGTGCCCGGCTGCAGCGTGACCGACACCAGCTGCCCGGCGCTGACGGCGGCCACGCACACCAGCTGGTCGTGATCGAGCACGCCGGCCGATGCCGCCTCGCCCAGCGCATAGGCCAGCCGGTACAGCAAGGGCTGCACGATGCGCGGCAGGCGCGCCGAATGCAGGTACGACTGGCCCAGCCGCAGCACCATGGGCGTCAGCGCGAACTGCTTGTTCTCGTGCCGCATATAGCCCAGGTGGGTCAGCGTGATCAGGTAGCGGCGCGCGGCCGCCCGCGTCAGGCCGGTGCGCTCGGCCACTTCGGCGATGGTCAGGCGGCTGCGCTCCTGGTCGAAGGCGGCGATCACCTGCAAGCCTTTTTCCAGTCCGGCCACCATATCGCGCTGGGCGGGAATCTCGTGTTCTGTGTCCATGGCGAAGAAATCCGGGAATTTGTGCGAGTATCGCACATTTTGTGCGCATAGCGGATATCATCCGCCGCCGGCATATTGTGGCGCGGCGCCCCATTTCATACCATGGCTTCCACGCATACCACAGCAACCATCAGGAGGCCCCCTTGAAATTCGATGCCATCCCGTCCGGCGTCTACCCGGAACTGATCTACCCGCCCTACAAATCCACGCTGAAGCGCGGTCCCACCCAGCCGCTGCTGCGCATCCGCGCCGACCAGCCGGTGCAGGACAACCTGGTGCCGTCGCCGCGCATCCTGCTGCCCAACGACATGGACCTGACGGCGCACGGCAATGGCGCGCCGCTGGGCGAGAAGATCGTCGTCACCGGCCGCGTGGTCGACGAGGACGGCAAGCCGGTGCGCAATTCGCTGCTGGAAGTCTGGCAATGCAACTCGGCCGGGCGCTACTGGCACAAGAAAGACCAGCACGATGCGCCGCTCGACCCGAATTTCTACGGCATCGGCAAGATGATGACCGACGACGACGGCCGCTACCGCTTCGTCACCATCAAGCCCGGTCCCTACCCGTGGGGCAATCACGACAAGGCCTGGCGGCCGGCGCACATCCACTTTTCGCTGTTCGGCAACGTGTATGCGCAGCGCCTGGTCACGCAGATGTACTTCCCCAGCGATCCGCTGTTCGACTACGATCCGATTTTCCAGAGCATCCCGGACCTGGCCGCGCGCCAGCGCCTGGTTTCGCGCTACAGCCTGGAACACACCGACAGCGACAAGATGCTGGGCTATGAATTCGATATCGTGCTGCGCGGCCGCGACGCCACGCCCATGGGTCTTTAAAGGAGCAAGCCGCATGAGCCACATCACCACTTCGCAAACCATCGGACCGTTCTCGCATGAAGCCTGGCAGTGGGCTGCCGACGCCAGCGCCGCCGGCAAGCTGGAAACCACGGCCGCCACCATCGTCATCGAGGGCACCATCTACGACGGCGATGGCACGCCGATCAACGACGCCCAGATCGAAGCCTGGCAACCGGCGGCCGCCGGCGCCGAAGCGGCGCAGGCGCTGCCCGGCTTCCGCCGCGTGCCCAGCGGCGAACGGGGCGAATTCAGTCTGCGGCTGTCGCAATGCGCGGCGCCGTCCGGCGGCGTGCCGGCCACCTTCGTCACGGTGTTCGCGCGCGGCCTGGTCAAGCACCAATTCACCGCCGTGTTCCTGGAGGACGACAGCGGCCTGGCCCAATCGGCGATACTGCAACAGGTGCCCGCCGGGCGCCGTCCTACCCTGATCGCCCGCAAGACCGCGCCCGGGGTCTATCATTGGGACATCTGGATGCAGTCCGATAAGGAAACCGCATTCTTCGACTATGTCTGACCTCGCAGCGGAGTTCTCTTGAGCGTATCGATTTTCGACAATTTCCTCACCACGCCTGACATGATCGCCGTCTTCGACGACGCGGCGATCGTGCAGGCCATGCTGCGCTTTGAGCAGGCGCTGGCCCAGGCCCAGGCCGAGCAAGGCATGCTGCCGCCGGAAACGGCGCGCGCCATCGCCGGCGTCTGCAACGCGCAGCTGTACGACATCCCCGCCATCGTCAGCGCCGGCCGCCGCGCCGGCAGCCTGGCGATACCGCTGGTGCGCGAGCTGACGCGTACCGTGGCGCTGTACGATGCCGAGGCGGCCGCCCGCGTCCACTGGGGCAGCACCAGCCAGGACGTGATCGATACCGCCATGGTGCTGGCCACGCGCGACGCGCTGCAACTGCTGGACGACGGCCTGCACGACCTGACCGGCCATCTGCTGCAACTGGCGGAGCGGCATGCGGAGACGCCGGTGCTGGCGCGCACGCTGATGCAGCCGGCACAGGTGAGCAGCTTCGGCTTCAAGGCGGCAGGCTGGCTGGCGCCGCTGGTGCGGGCCCGCGCACGCCTGCGCGAGTGCGCCGCCCGCGCGCTGCAGCTGCAACTGGGCGGCGCGGTCGGCACGCTGGCCGTGATGGGAGAACAAGGCGCGGCCGTGGCGGCGCTGGTGGCCGCCGATCTGGGCCTGAAAGTGGCGGACGCCGCCTGGCACACGCAGCGCGACGAGTGGGTGCGCCTGGGCCTGGAAGTGGCGGTGCTGACCGGCAGCCTGGGCAAGATCGCCACCGACATCAGCCTGATGGCGCAAGGCGAGATCGCCGAACTGGCGGAACCGTCCGGCCAGGGCCGCGGCGGATCGTCCGCCATGCCGCACAAGCGCAACCCGGTGTCGGCCATGATCGCGCTGGCCGCCGCCACCCGCACGCCGCAGCACGCGGCGGCGCTGCTGGCCAGCATGGGGCAGCAGCATGAACGCGGCCTGGGCAACTGGCAGGCCGAACTGGCTGAATGGCCAGGCCTGTTCCTCAGCGCGCACGGCGCGCTGCAAGCGCTGAACGACGCCTTCGCCGGCCTGCAGGTCGACCCCGCGCGCATGCTGCGCAACATCGACGCCTTGCAGGGACTGGTGTTTGCCGAGGCGGCATCGGCCTGGCTGGCGGCGGTCATCGGACGGCCGGCGGCCCACAGCCTGCTGGAAAAAATGAGCGCCGAAGCGCTGGCCGGCGGACGCCATCTGGCCGACGTGCTGGCCGAGGCGATACGGGCCGACGACAAGCTGCGCGGCCAGGTCGACCTGGCCGCGCTGGCATCGCTGTTCGACCCGGCCACCGCCGCCGAGCCGGCACAGCGCCTGGCGCGGCAGCAGCTGCAAGGCCTGCGCCGGGACATCGCCGCATTGAACGACCACCCTTTCCATCACAGGACGACAGCATGAGCTTTGATCCCATCGACCACGACTTCGAACGCGGGCTGAATAACCGCCGCGCCATCCTCGGCGACGCCTGGGTGGAAAAATCGCTGGCAAATTCCAACAGCTTCAACGCCGAGTTCCAGAACCTGATCACGCGCTTTGCCTGGAACGAGATCTGGGGCCGTCCGGGCCTGGATCAGAAGACCCGGCGCGCCATGGTCCTGGCCACCACCATTGCGCTGGGACGCTGGGAGGAATTCGAACTGCACGTGCGCGCCGCGCTGCTGGGCGATGCGTCGAACCGCCTGTCGCCGGACGAACTGAAGGAAGTGCTGATACAGTCGGCGATCTACGCCGGCGTCCCGGCGGCCAACACCGCCTTCGCCCATGCGATGGCGATCCTGCGCGAGGTCGGACCGCAGATCGGCTATGCGCTGGAACCGGCGGCGCCGGCCGCCGCCAGCCATCCCGGCGTCGGCCTCGAAGGCCGCAGCGCCGGCCAGCCCGCCCTGCACTACACGGTGCGCGAACCGCGCAACGGCAAGGCGCCGCGCCACACCGTGGTGCTGAGCCACGCCCTCGGCTGCGACCTGACGATGTGGGACGGCCTGGCCAACCAGCTGGCCGCCGACTGCCGCGTGATCGCCTACGACCATCGCGGCCACGGAAGCTCGGCGGCGCCGCAAGGCATGTACAGCATGGCCGACCTGGCCGACGACGCGGCAGCCCTGCTGCGCGAGCTCGATACCGGCCCGGTCGTGTGGGTGGGGCTGTCGATGGGCGGCATGGCCGGCCAGGAGCTGGTATTGCGTCATCCGTCGCTGGTGCGCGCCCTGGTGCTGGGCAACACCACCTCCCGCTATCCGGAGGCCGCGCGCGAAGCCTGGCAGCAGCGCATCGTCACCGTGCGCGAGCAAGGCATCGAGGCGATCGCCGACGCGGTGATGGGCCGCTACTTCCACGATGGTTTCCGCGCCGAGCACGGGGCCACAGTGGCACGTTTCCGCCGCCGCCTGCTCGCCACCGACACCACGGGCTATATGGGCTGCTGCAACGCGGTCGGGGCTATCGACACGACGGAGCGGTTGGGCGCCATCGCGGTGCCGACGCTGGTGATCGCCGGTGAACTGGACCAGGGCACGCCGGTCAGCATGGCGCAGATCGTGCAACAGGCCATCCCCGGCGCCGCGCTGGTCGTGCTGCCCAATGCCTCGCACCTGGGCGCGGTCGAACAGCCGGAGCCGTTCGCGGCGGCCGTCGCCGGCTTCATCGCCGGCTTGTAGGCGGGCCGCCGTCCCGCCTGGCGCTATACGCCCGGGTCGCGCACCTTGTCGACCTGGTCGAACTCGATGTTGTAGAAGGAGCCGGCGGAGGCCTCGGCCTTGCGGATGTACACGGTCTGCACGATGTCGCGGCTGGCGGCGTCGATGCTGACCGGGCCGCGCACGCTGGTCCACGCCATGCCCTTCATCGCCGCCAGCAGCTTGTCGCCGTCGCTGTCGCCATTGGTCTGCTTCAGCGCCTGGTACAGCAGGTGCATGCCGTCGTAGGCGCCGACCGAATGGAAGTTGGGCCGCATGCCGGGATTCGCCTTGACGAAGGCTTCCACATAAGCCTTGTTCTCGGCCGATGGATGGGCCGCCGAATAGTGATGGCTGCTGACGACACCCGCGGCGGCCGGGCCGATGCTGGCCATCAGGTCGTCATCGAGCACGTCGCCGGTGCAGATCAGCCGTATGCCGGCGGCCGCCAGCCCGCGCTCGGTGAACTGCTTGAGCACAGCGGCGCCCTCGCCCGACGGCACGAACACGAACAGCGCGTCCGGCTTCAAATCCTTGACCCGCGCCAGGAATGGCGCGTAGTCCGGGTTGCGCAGCGGCGCGCGCAGGCTGTCGAGCATCTTGCCGCCGCCTTCGAGCAAGCCCTTGGCGAACACCTTTTCCGCGTCCAGCCCCGGCCCGTAATCGCTGACCAGGCTCACCGCGCTTTTGATCTTGTTTTTGGCGGCCCACTGCGCCATCGGCGCCGTCACCTGCGCCAGCGTGAAGCCGGTGCGCACGATGTACGGGGAGCGCTGCGGCACCGCCGACGCGGCGGCGGCCATCACGATCATCGGCACCTTGGCCTGGGTGGCGACCGGCGCGGCGGCGAAGGCCAGCGGCGTCAGGCCGAACCCGGCCAGCACCTGCACCTTGTCGCGCGCCACCAGTTCCTGCGCCAGCCGCTTGGTCACGTCCGGCGACACGCCGCCGTCGTCCTTGAGGATGATCTCGACCGGACGGCCGGCGACGCTGGCGCCGTGCTGCCGCAGGTACAGCCGCACCGCCGCCTCGATCTGGCGTCCGGTGGAGGCGAACGGGCCGGACATCGGCACGACCAGGCCGACCTTCAGCGGCTCGGCGGCGGCGGCGATGGACGGCAGCACTCCGGCCGACACGGCGGCGGCGCCCAGCAGCAGCTGGCGGCGTTGGTGGTTGATGGGGTCTCTCATGGTGTCTCCTCGTTTTAGTTGATTTATAAGTCCAGCAACAGCGTGGCGGTTTGGGAACGCGAACAACATGGGGTGAACTGGTCATTGGCGGCCTGCTCCGCCTCGTCCAGGTACAGGTCGCGATGGTCCGGCACGCCGTCCAGCACGCGCGTCAGGCAGGTGCCGCACACGCCCTGCTCGCAGGACGCGGGTATGAACACGCCGGCGTCGTTCAGCACGCGCAGCACCGTGCTGTCGGCCGGGATGGCATACACCTTGCTGCTGGAAGCCAGCTTCACCTCGAACGGCTGGTCGCCTTCCGTGGCCGGCGCGGCGGCGGCGCCGAAGTATTCGAGGTGCAACTGGTCCTGCGGCCAGTCATGCGCCTTGGCCGTGGCCTTCACATGGTCGATGAAGCCGGCCGGACCGCACAGATAGATGTGCGTCTGGCGGTCCAGCCGCGCCAGCAGCGCCGGCAGGTCCAGCTTCTGCGCGGCGTCGCCGCTGTCGTAGTGGAAGTGCACCTGCGGCGCGAACGGCGCGGCGGCGATGCGCTGGCGGAAAGCGGTACGCTCGGGCGAGCGGGCGCAATAGTGCATCTCGAACGCCGCGCCCTGCGCCGACAGCGCTTCCGCCATCGCCAGGATGGGCGTGACGCCGATGCCGCCCGCCAGCAGCAGGCTGCGTTGGGAGTCCGCCAGCGGAAAGTGGTTCTTCGGCGCGCTGATGCGCAGCGTGGCGCCGGCCTGCACTTCGTCGTGCATGGCCTTCGAGCCGCCGCGCGACGATGGATCGCGCAGCACGCCGATCAGGTAGCGGTGGCGCTCGTGCGGCGGATTGCACAGCGAGTACTGCCGCACCAGGCCGGAGCCGAGATGGACGTCGATATGCGCGCCGGCCGTGAAAGCCGGCAGCGCCGCGCCGTCGGGACTGACCAGCTCATAGCTGCAAATGTCCTCGGCCTCCTGCTGCTTGCGCTCGACCCGGACCTGCAGGAGATCGGTACTCATACGGTCCGCTCCTTCTCCAGCCACTGGTCCAGCACGCGGCGCGACTGCACGCCGCCGGCGTCGATATTCAGCATCAGCAGCTTGCGTTCGGGATGGCGCAGGATGTTGGCCTGCTGTAGCTCCAGCATCGCCCGGTCCTCGCCGAAGATCTTGCCCTGGCCTTCGCGGATGGTGTCGGTCAGCTCCTGGTCATCGGGCTTGAAGTTGCGCGCCATGCCCCAGAAGTACCAGTGCGACGTTTCGCTTTCCGGCGTGATGAAATCGACCACGATGCTGGAAGCCTTGTGTTCCGGCGCGGCGTCGTAACCACCCTTGCCCGCATGCGCCACGCCGACCTCGATCATCACGTGGCTGGGCGCCGTGAAGCGGCAGATCTGCCAGCGGTCCACCGGCACGTCGTCCGCCAGGCCGTTGCCGCGCAAGGCCGCGCGCCAGAACGGCGGCGCCATGATGTTTTCCATATAGCGGCTGGTGATCACTTCTTCGCCCTCGACCCGGGTGCTGACCGGCGCCTCGTCGATCTCCTTCTGGCCGATGCTGGACGCGTGCACATAGGTCTCGTGCGTCAGGTCCATCAGGTTGTCGATCATCAGGCGGTATTCGCAGTTGATGTGATACAGGCCGCCGCCGTAGGCCCAGGCCGGATTGTCGGCCCATTCCAGATGATGGATCAGCGCCGGATCGGCCAGTTCGCGCTCGCCGGTCCAGACCCAGATAAAGCCGTAGCGCTCTTCCACCGGATAGCTGCGGATGCAGGGGAAGCCGCGCACGCGCTGGCCCGGCATGCTGATCACCTTGCCGTCGCAGCCCATCTCCAGACCGTGGTAGCCGCACACCAACTGGCCGTCCCGCACGAAGCCCAGCGACAGCGGCGCGCCGCGGTGCGGGCAGAAATCCTCCACCGCAGCCACCTTGCCCTCCGCTCCGCGATAAAACACGATCTTCTCGCCGCAGATCTGGCGTCCCAGCGGCTTGCCGTCGATTTCGTCCGGGGTGCAGGCCACGTACCAGGTATTTTTAGGGTACATCTCGTCTCCTCGTTCCGTTTTAGATTAATATTCAGTACACTGAATGTTGTAAAGTATAGCCCTGAAACCGGCAAAGTAAACACCCGGTACGAATTCTTTTTTACACCGCGCACGCGGAGACCACGCCATGCCTGAAACAGAGAGCCAATTGACCAATCTGTACGAACACCCGGGCCACTTGCTGCGCCGGGCGCAGCAAATCTCGGTGTCGATTTTTTACGACGAAATGGGCGACGAGCTGACCCCGGTGCAGTACGCGATGCTGCGCAATCTGGAAAGCCACGCCGGCATCGACCAGGTATCGCTGTCGGCCATCAGCGGCATCGATACCTCCACCGGCGCCACCGTCTGCGGGCGGCTGGAAGAAAAGGGACTGCTGAACCGCACCGTCATTCCGACCAACCGCCGCCAGCGCGCCCTGACCATCACCGCTGCCGGCGAACAGCTGCTGGCCGATCTGATTCCAGGATCGCAGCGCTTGCGGCGCCGTCTGCTGGCCCCGCTCAGCGGCCCGGAGCAGCTGAAATTCATGGAGCTGCTGACCAAGCTGGTGCAGGAAAACAACGAACAAAGCCGCGCGCCGCTGAGCAAGGCCGTGCCCGCCGCGCGCGAGGAAAGCTGAAAAACATAGTGTTCGACTACCGCACAATAGTGCTTTAATCGCACAGCCTTGAGGTATCATGGTCTGCCGCCCGGCATCCGGGTGCGCCCATGACTACAACAGGAGACCTTATGAAACGCTACGCCATCGCCGGCCTGACCGCCATGCTGCTTGTCCCCACCCTGCCCGCGTTCGCGCAAAACGCCGCCAAGACCGCAGCCATCGAGCTCGCGGACAAGGCGGCGGCCAACATCCAGAAAAAAGGCGTCGACGAAGCCTGCAAGGAGTTCGCCGATCCCAAGCAAGGCTATATCCAGGGCGAGGTGTATGTCGTGGTGCAGGACATGCAATGCAAGATGGTCTGCCATCCCCTGCTGCCGAAAATGAACGGCAAGGACATGACCGAGCTGAAAGACTCCAACGGCAAATACTTCACCCAGGAGATGAGGAAGGTCGCCCAGTCCGGCAAACCGGGCTGGGTGGACTATGTGTGGCCAAATCCGACGTCCAAGGCGCTTGAACCCAAGTCCGCCTTCGTGCGCAAGGTGGACGACAAATACATGGTCAGCGTCGGCATCTACGACAAGAAATAATAAACCGATGGCGGCACGCCGGATGCCGCCATCAGCACAAAAGCCTCAGGCCACGGCGACCAGGCGATCCAGCTTGTCGCCGTCGGCCAGCAGGCTGGCGCTGTCCGAGTCGTGGACGATGCGGCCGCGATCGAGCACGATGGCGCGCTGGGTCAGCGACAACGCCAGCCGCGCATGCTGCTCGACCACGATCACCGACATGCCCTCCTCCTGCACCAGCCGGCGTATCACCCGCACCAGCTCCTGCACGATGATGGGGGCGAGGCCTTCCATCGGCTCGTCCAGCAGCAGGATGCGCGGATTGGTCATCAGTGCCCGCGCAATCGCCACCATCTGCTGCTCGCCGCCGGACAACTGGTTGCCCATGTTGGTGCGGCGTTCGGCCAGGCGCGGGAATATCTCGTAGACCTTTTGCAGATTCCAGCGGCCGGGACGCGCCACCACCGTCAGATGTTCCTCCACCGTCAGCGACGGGAACATATGCCGCTCCTGCGGCACCCAGCCCAGGCCCGCGCGCGCGCGCCGGTGCGTGGGCATGCGCGCGATGTCATCGCCTGCCCAGCGAATGCCGCCACCGTGCAGCCGCGTCAATCCCATCAGCGTTACCAGCAGGCTGGTTTTGCCGACGCCGTTGCGGCCCAACAGCGCCAGGCTGTCGCCCTCGTTCAGCGTGAACGACACCTCTTCCAGCACGATGGACTCGCCGTAACCGGCGGTGACTTTATCGAGCGCCAGCAGCTCACCCATGTTCGGCCTCCCCCAGATAAACTTCCTTGACGCGCGGATCGGCCGCGATCTCCGCCGGCGTGCCCTCGGTCAGCACTTTGCCGCCCACCATCACCGTGATACGGTCGGCGAAGCGGAACACCAGTCCCATATCGTGTTCGATGAACAGCACCGTCACATCGCGCGGCAATTGCGCCAGCACCTCGAACAGCTCCTTGCTTTCCGCCTGCGGGATGCCGGCGGCCGGCTCGTCCAGCAGCAGGATGCGCGGCCTGGTGGCCAGCGCCAGCGCGATTTCCACCAGCCGCTGCTTACCGTAGGCCATGCTGCGCGTGACGCTGTTGGCCTGGTCGGTCAGCTTGAGCGTGGCCAGCAAGGCCATCGCCTCGTCGATCACGTCGGCATGTTTGGCGACCGTCTTGTACCAGACCGATTGCAGGCCGCGCCGCTCGCAGATCGCCAGCGCCACCGATTCCAGCACCGTCATGCCGGCGAACAGCGTGTTGAGCTGGAAGGTGCGCGTCATGCCGCGCCCCACCCGCTGGTGCTGCGGCAGGTGCGTGATGTCCTCGCCGCCCAGGTAGACCTTGCCGCTGCTGGGCATGAAGCCGCCCGTCAGCAGATTGATGAAGGTGGTCTTGCCGGCGCCGTTGGGACCGATCAGCGCGTGACGCGCACCGGGTTCGAAGGTCAGGCTGACGTCGCTGTTGGCGACGAACGGCCCCCAGCGCTTGGTCAGGCCTTCCGTGCGCAGTGTAATGTCCTGACTCATGCCTGCTCCTTCCGTTTGAAACGCGATGCCATTTTTTCCAGCCCACCCAGGATGCCGCCGCGCGCGAACAGCACGATCACCATCAGCAGCAGGCCGATATAAAACTGCCAGTAGGCCGGATTGAGACCGGCGATATAGTCCTGCGCCAGCATGAACACGGCGGCGCCGACCAGTGCACCGTACAGGCGGCCGGTCCCGCCCAGCACCAGCATGATCAGCAGCTCGGCCGAGCGAGGAAAGCCCAGCGAGTCCAGTCCCACGAACTGCGTAGTCTGCGCCAGCAGGGCACCGGCCAGGCCGGCCACCGTGGCGGCGAGCGTGAACACGGCCACCAGCCGGCGGTTGACGTTGACACCCAGCGCCGGCATGCGGCGCGCGCCCTCGCGGATGCCGATCAGGCTCAAGCCGAACGGCGACTTCACCACCCGCCGCAACACCACGAACACGATGAACAGCACGGCGAAGCTGTAGCAGTAGGCGACATTTCCGTTCAAGTCGAACTCGAAGGCGCCGAACAATTTACCGACCATCATGCCGGACAAGCCATCCACGCCGCCGGTGAGGAAGGAAGCCTTGTTGGCCGCCTCAAACAGCATCAGGCCTATGCCCAGCGTGACCATCAGCCGCGTCAGGTCCTGTCCGCGCACCACCAGGAAGGAGACGACGAAACCGAACAGGCCAGCCACCACGGCGCCGGCCAGCAGGCCGCTGAGCGGCTCGCTCCAGCCGTGCACCGACAGCAGCCCGGCGGTGTAGGCCCCCAAGCCGAAGAAAGCGGCGTGGCCCAGCGAGACGATGCCGGCGTAGCCCAGCATCAGGTCCAGCGACAAGGCGAACAGGCCGACGATCATGATCTGGCTGATCAGCACCAGATAGCCGGGGAAGGCGAAGTACGCAGCCACCGGCAGCAGCCAGAAGGCGATTTCCAGCGGCGACCAGCGGTCGTTGGGCAAACGGAGTGGGTTCATGCCAGGTGCCTGGTTGGTGGCGGCGTGCGCCGGTTTGACGGCGGCTTCGGCGAAGGCGTTCATGCTTTTCTCCTTATCAGGCCGGCCGGGAACAGGATCAGCAGCACCACCATCAAGCCGTAGATGACGAAGGCGCCCACCTGCGGCACGTAGTATTTGCCGGCCACGTCGAATACGCCCAGTATCAGCGCCGCCAGCAGCGGCCCCTTGATGGTGCCGGCGCCACCCACGGCGACCACCAGCAGGAAGTAAACCATGTATTTGACCGGGAAGGTGGGATCAAGGCCCAGCACGTCGATGCCAAGACCGCCGCCCAGGCCCGCCAGGCCGGAGCCCAGCGCGAAGGTCAGGCTGAACACCAGGCCGACATTGATGCCCAGGCCGGCGGACGCGGTCTGGTTGTCCACCGACGCGCGGATCTGCGCGCCGAAGCGGGTCCGTTCGATCAGCAGTCCCAGCGCCAGCGTGACCAGCACCACCACGCCGATCAGGAACAATCGATAGGCGCCCACTTCTAGCCCGAACAGCGGCACCTGGCCGCGCAGCCAGTCCGGCAGCGTCACCGGCTGCTGCGACGGCCCAAACAGCCAGGTCGCGCCGGCCACCGACATGAAGGTCAGGCCGATCGAGAACAGCACCTGGTCCAGGTGGCTGGCCCGGTACAGGCGGCGGTACAGCAGCCGCTCCAGCACCAGTCCGGCCGCGGCCGAGGCCAGGAAGGCCAGCGGCAGCGAGGCCAGGAACGGCACGCCCAGCCGCGCCAGCACGGTCACGCTGACATAGCCGCCCAGCATGGCAAAGGCGCCGTGGGCCAGGTTGATGAAGTTCATCATGCCCATCGTGACCGACAGGCCGACGCTGATGAGGAACAGCAGGCTGCCGTAGGCGATGCCGTCAAACAGCACGCCGGCGAAATTGGCTAGCATGTCGGCCTCCAGTCTTGATTTTGTTTTTTCATTTTTGTCTCCACCACTTCTCTACACACTACATTGAATCACACTCTTTCGATGATCATCGCAATGCCCTGCCCCACGCCTATGCACATGGTGCATAGCGCATAACGGCCGCCAGTACGATGCAACTGGTAGGTCGCCGTGCTCACCAGGCGCGCGCCGCTCATGCCCAGCGGATGGCCCAGCGCGATGGCGCCGCCATTGGGATTGACGCGCGCATCGTCGTCCCGCAGGCCAAGCTGGCGCAGCACGGCCAGGCCCTGTGCGGCAAAGGCTTCGTTCAGTTCGATCACGTCCATCTGCTCCAGCGTCAGGCCGGTCTGGCGCAACAGCTTTTGCACCGCCGGCACCGGGCCTATGCCCATCACGCGCGGCGCAACGCCTGCCGTTGCCATGCCGACGATGCGCGCCAGCGGCTTCAGGCCGTGCCGTCCGGCCGCCTCGCCGCTGGCGATCAGCAGCGCGCAGGCGCCATCGTTGATGCCGGAGGCGTTGCCGGCGGTGACGCTGCCGTCGGGCCGCACCACGCCTTTCAGCTTGGCCAGCGCCTCGATGGTGGTGGCGCGCGGATGCTCGTCCTGCGTGAACAGCAGCGGATCGCCTTTTTTCTGGGGCAGCGGCACCGGCACGATCTCGCGCTGGAAAATGCCCTCGGCGATGGCGACGGCGGTCTTGTTCTGGCTGGCCAGCGCGAACGCATCCTGGTCGGCGCGGCTGACGCCATAGTCAGCGGCGACATTTTCCGCCGTCTCCGGCATGGTCTCGACGCCGTAGGCTTCCTTCAGCGCCTTGTTGATGAAGCGCCAGCCCATGGTGGTGTCCTGCAACGACGCGCTGCGCGTGAACGCCGCATCGGCCTTGCCCATGACGAAAGGCGCGCGCGTCATCGACTCCACGCCGCCGGCGATCATCAGGCAGGCGTCGCCGGCCTGGATCGCGCGGGCCGCCGTGCCGATGGCGTCCATGCCCGAGCCGCACAAGCGGTTGACGGTGGAACCCGGCACCTCCTGCGGCAGCCCGGCCAGCAGCGCCGACATGCGCGCCACGTTGCGGTTGTCTTCGCCGGCCTGGTTGGCGCAGCCGTAGATCACGTCGTCCACTTGGTCCCACTGCACGCCGGGATTACGGCGCATCAGTTCGCGCAGCGGCACGGCGCCCAGGTCGTCGGCGCGCACGTCCTTCAGCGCGCCGCCGTAACGGCCGATCGGGGTGCGCACAGCATCGCAGATATATGCTTCGTTCATGTCGTCCTCTCCTATTTCAGCGGCAGCAAGGGCGCGCCGGTGGCGGCCTGCAGCTCTTCAAAAGTCAATCCCGGCGCCATCTCGCGCACCGCCAGGCCGGCCGGCGTCACGTCCAGCACGGCCAGGTCGGTATAGATGCGGTTGACGCAGGCCACGCCCGTCAGCGGATAGCTGCACCGGCTGACGATCTTGCTCTCGCCGCCCTTGGTCTGATGTTCCATCATGACGAACACCTGCTTGGCGCCGATCGCCAGGTCCATGGCGCCGCCGACCGCCGGTATCGCATCCGGCGCGCCGGTGTGCCAGTTGGCCAGGTCGCCGTTTTCCGCCACCTGGAAGGCGCCCAGCACGCACACGTCCAGGTGGCCGCCGCGCATCATGGCGAAGGAGTCGCCGTGGTGGAAGTAGGCGCCGCCCGTCAGCAGCGTGACCGGCTGCTTGCCGGCGTTGATCAGGTCTTCGTCTTCCTCGCCGGGCGCCGGCGCGGGGCCCATGCCCAGCAGGCCGTTCTCGCTGTGCAGGAACACTTCGCGCTCGGCCGGCAGATGATCGGCCACCTTGGTCGGCAAGCCTATGCCCAGGTTGACGTAGGCGCCTTCGGGTATGTCCTGCGCCACGCGGGCGGCCATCTGGTCGCGGGTATATTTGTTGGTCATGCCGCCTCCTTCACTACGCGCTGGACAAAGATGCCGGGGGTGATGATCGTTTCGGGATCGAGTTCGCCCAGCGCCACCACCTGCCGCACCTGGGCGATGGTGGTCTTGGCCGCCATCGCCATGATGGGGCCGAAGTTGCGCGCGGTCTTGCGGTACACCAGGTTGCCCCAACGGTCGCCTTGCAGCGCCTTGATCAGCGCGAAGTCGGCGTGGATGGGCGATTCCAGCACATAGTGGCGGCCGTCGATCAGGCGCGTCTCCTTGCCCTCCGCCAGCAGCGTGCCGTAGCCGGTCGGCGAAAAGAAACCGCCGATGCCGGCACCGGCGGCGCGGATGCGCTCGGCCAGGTTGCCCTGCGGAGTGAGCTCCAGTTCGATCTCGCCGGCGCGGTACAGCGCGTCGAAATGATGGGAGTCGGCCTGGCGCGGGAAGGAGCAGATGATCTTGCGCACCCGCCTGGCCTTGATCAGGGCTGCCAGCCCCGTTTCACCGTTGCCGGCGTTGTTGTTGACGATGGTCAGCTCGCGCGCGCCCTGCGCGATCAGCGCGTCGATCAGCGCGGATGGCATGCCGGCGTTGCCGAAGCCGCCGATCATGACCGTCGCGCCGTCGTGGATGTCGGCCACGGCGTGCTCCAGTGATGCAAATGTTTTGTCGATCATATGCCTGCCTTTTCTGTTCATTGTGCGATAATCGAACTAATGATTGATTACCGCACACTCAGTGTAGCAACGTAAGCTCGCCGCGGTCAACAAAAAAACACCTATCGAACCCGCCGGCTGCATTAAAATCACGCCATGTCCAAGACCACCAAACCCAAAACCAGCGTCGCCGAGGCCGAGCCGGAGCACGAACCGAGCATCTCCGAGCAGATCGACGCGCTGACCGATCCCAGTTTCATGACCTCGCTGGCGCGCGGCCTGGCCGTGGTGCGCGCCTTCAGCGATTCGCGCAAGCCGCAGACCATCGCCAACATCAGCCAGAAAACCGGCATTCCGCGCGCCGCCGTACGGCGCTGCCTGCACACGCTGCGCGAACTGGGCTACGTGGATGCGGAGTTGAACAATTTCTCGCTGCGCCCCAAGGTGCTGACGCTGGGCTATTCCTACCTGTCGTCGACGCCGCTGACGGTGTCGGCCCAACCCTATCTGAACAACATCAGCCGCGCGTTGAACGAATCGAGTTCGCTGGCGGTGCTGGATGACGACGAGGTGCTCTACGTGGCACGCGCCGCCACCTCGCGCGTAATGTCGGTGGCGTTGAACACCGGCAGCCGCCTGCCCGCCTACTGTACCTCGCTGGGCCGCGTGATGCTGGCGCACCTGCCCCCGGCGGAGCTGGACCAGTACCTGGCCCGCACCGCGCTGCGGCCGATGACGGAAAACACGGTGGTCAACCAGAAGCGGCTGCGCGAGATCCTGGCCGGCGTGCGCCAGGCCGGCTACGCCATCAACGACGAGGAACTGGAGTTGGGATTGCGTTCCATCGCCGTGCCGGTGCGCGGCGCGTCCGGCACGGTGCTGGCGGCGCTCAACGTGGGCGCGCAGGCGTCGCGCGTCAGCGTCAAGCAACTGGAAAAAGAGTTCCTGCCCGTGCTGCTGCGCGGAGCCCAGGAACTCTCGATACTGCTGCCTTAGAAGCTGTGGCGCAGGCCGGCCATGACACCGTTCTGCGTCATGCCCACACCCACGGTACCGCCGGCGTCCAGCGCCACCGCCGACGTGCCGGAGTTCTTCATGCGGCCCAATGCGCCATACACGGCGGTGCGCTTCGACAGGTAGTAGGTCAGGCGGGCGACCACCATGTCCACGTCCGAGCTGCTGTTCTTGGTGTCGCGGCGCGCCACCTGCACGTCCAGCGTGGACAGCGGCGTCACCGGATAGCTCACCCCCAGGAAATACAGATCCGATTCGGTCAGACCGGTGACCGCGCGCGTGGTGCGATCGACCACGCCGCCGCCGATCTTGGCCGCCCCCACCATCGCATAGGCGTTGACGGTGATGCGCTTGTCGCTGTTGTCACTGCTGGTCAGGCCGCCGGCCGCGCCGACGTTGCCGTACATGATGTCGTAGGAAGTATTCAGGCCGAATTCCTTGGTCTCGTAGCCCACCATGCCGGTGACCTGGCGGCAGGCCTTGGCATTGCCGGCCACTTCGCCAGGGCAGCCGGTGGCGGCGGGACCGCCGGCGGCCGACGAATCGCGCCCGGTGCTGTAGGTGGCGCCGACCACGAAGTTGTTGAAGTTGCCCAGGTAGCCGATGGCGTTGTCGCTGCGCGCGTTCGGCAGATAGGGATCGATGCTGCCGATCGCGAACAGGTTGGGCCCCAGCACGTCCGCCTTGATCCCGGCGAGATAGGTCATATTGATCTGGCGGCCCAGCGTCACCGTGCCGAAAGCGCCCTTCAATCCCACCGACGCCTGGCGGCCGAACAGGCGGTTGCCCTGGCCCATGTTGCCGGTGTCCATCGACAGCCCCATCTCCAGCGTGAACACCGCCTGCAAGCCGTCTCCCAGGTCCTCGTTGCCGCGGAAGCCCAGCCGCGAAGGGAAAGATCCCGTCAGCGACGGCATTTTGGTGATGCTGGCGCCGGCGGCGTTGGCGTTGGTCGTGCGGACCAGGCCAGTATCCACCAGGCCGTACACCGTGACACTGCTTTGCGCCATGGCGGCGGACGCGCTGACCCCGGCCAACAGCGCCGCGGCGCATCGGATTGCGTTCTTCATTCCAGTCTCCTGTTATGTGACAGTCGTTATTTTAAGATGTGCGATTATCGAACAATAGGTTGTTAATCGCACATAGATTGGATACTATGCATGAAGCGTTGCGCTGTCAACAAACGCCGCGTGGCAGAATTGAAGCCCGTCGTCGCCGACACACGCCGCGCCGGGCCATTCTTCATAGAGAAAACAGAAGCACACAGGAGACCAGCATGACGATGAAAAAATTTGTAGCAATTGCGACACTCGCCACCGCCGCGTGGTCGGCGATGCCGCTTGCGCAAGCCGAGGACACCATCAAGGTCGGCGTGATCGCCGCCTTCTCCGGTCCCTTCGCCGATTACGGCAAGCAGATGGAGGGCGGCATCAAGGCGTGGATGGCGCAGAACGGCGCCACCGTCGCAGGCAAGAAGATCGAGATCATCTACAAGGACACCACCGGCCCCTCGCCCGAAATCGCCAAGCGGCTGGCGCAGGAACTGGTGGTGCGCGACAAGGTCGACTTCCTGGCCGGCTTCGGCCTGACGCCGGAGGCGCTGGCCGTCGCGCCCATCGCCGAGCAGGCGAAGAAGCCGATGATCGTCATGAACGCGGCGACGTCGATCATCACCACCAAGTCCAGCTACATCGCGCGTTTTTCGATGACGCTGCCGCAGATCTCCGCGCCGATGGCGACGTGGGCGGCGAAGAACGGCATCAAGAAGGTGGTGACGCTGGCGGCGGACTACGGCCCCGGCATCGACGCCGAAGCGGCCTTCAAGAATGAGCTGGTCAAGGGCGGCGGCGCGGTGACGGAGGCGATCCGCGTCCCGCTGCGCAATCCGGAATTCGCGCCCTACATCCAGCGCATCAAGGACGCCAAGCCGGACGCGGTGTTCATCTTCGTGCCGGCCGGCGAGCAAGGCATCGCCTTCATGAAGGGCTACCGCGAGCGCGGGCTGGCCGAAGCCGGCATCAAGGTCATCGCCACCGGCGACCTGACCGACGACCACGTGCTGCCGGCCATGGGCGACGCCACGCTGGGCGTGATCACCACCTTCCACTACTCGGCGGCGCACAAGTCGCCGGAGAACGCGGCCTTCCTGAAGAGTTTTGCGAGCGCCAATCCCGGTGCGGGCCGTCCCAACTTCATGGCGGTGGCGGCGTATGACGGCATGGCGGCGATCTATGAAGTGACGCGCAAATTGAACGGCAAGATCGACGGCGACCAGGCCATGGCCATCCTGAAGAACCTCAAGCTGAACAGCCCGCGCGGACCGATCGCCATCGATCCGCAAACCCGCGACATCGTGCAGACGGTCTACGTGCGCAAGGTTGAAAAGATCGGCAATGAACTCTACAACGTCGAATTCGACCAGTTCGCCAACCAGAAAGACCCCGGCAAATAGGAAGCCGGGGCCCGCGCCCTACTCCTCGAAGATCGCCACCGCCCGCGTCCAGCCGGCGGAGGCGGCGCGGATCTTGTGCGGGAAGCAGCTGATGGTGAAGCCGGTCGGCGGCAGCGACTCCAGGTTGTGCATCTTCTCCAGGTGGCAGTAGCCGATGTCGCGGCCGGCCTTGTGGCCTTCCCAGATAAGGCCCACGTTGCCGGTTTCCTGGATCTTCTGCGCGGTGAAGCTGAACGGCGCGTCCCAGCTCCAGGCATCGGTGCCGGTCAGGCGCACGCCCCGTTCCAGCAGGTACATGGTGGCCTCGTAGCCCATGCCGCAGCCGGCGTTGACGTAGTCGGGATGGCCGTAGCGGCTGCCGGCGCGGGTGTTGACCACGACGATTTCCAGTGGCTGCAGGGTGTGGCCGATGCGCGCCAGTTCCGCCTCCACTTCCGCCGCGCTGACCACGTGGCCGTCCGGCAGATGGCGGAAGTCGAGCTTCACGCCCGGCTGGAAGCACCATTCCAGCGGCACTTCGTCGATCGTGATCGAGCGCTCCGCCTCGCCCAGCTTGCGGTTCATGGTCGAGTGAAAATGGTAGGGCGCGTCCAGATGGGTGCCGCTGTGCGTGGTCAGGCGCACCCACTCGGCGGCGGCGGCTTCGCCGTCCGGGAAGTCGCCCGGCTTGGTGCCGGGCAGCAGATGCATGAATTCGCCCAGCGTCTCCTTGTGGCTCTGGTACTCGATCTTGGGCGCTAGCATGGGCGGATCGGACAGCACGTCATTTTCAAGATAGATCGACAGGTCGACGAAACGGCGCGGCATGGAATTCCTTTCAGTGATTGGATGCCTATGCTAAGCGCCGCGAGCCGCCTTTGTACAATCACTTGTGTCGATCCCATCCATCCACCGCTTCGATACGATCGCCGCCCCGCGCTAGAGGCGGCCCCCGCCGCCGATCGGCGCTAGGTATTTCCGCCCAGGGCGGCGGCATCCATGCGCAGCACCGCCTGGTGCAGCAGTTCGCGCAGCCACACCAGGCCCGGGTCCTGGCTGCGGTATTTGTGCCACTGCATGACCTGTTCCATGCGCTTCATCGGCATCGGCATCGGCAGCAGCGCCAGCGGCAGGCCGCGGCTCACCACGCCCGCCAGCCGGCGGTGCACGGTGGCCACGCGCTCGGTGCCCACCACCAGGTAGGGCGCCCCCAGAAAGCTGAACGACGTCACCTCGACCCGACGCGTGATGCCGGTTCCCTCCATGAACAGGTACTCGAAGGTGCGGTCCATGCCGGGCGGCTGCATCACCACATGGCCGGCCGCCTTGTAGGCGTCCAGCGTCATCTCGCCGGCCGCCGCGTAGCGGCTGCCGTTCCACACCACGCAGCAGAACTGCTCCTCGAACAGCGGCTCGGTCGGATGATCGCGCGAACAGTAATCCTGCGGGATCACCAGCAGGTCGGCGTCGCCCTGCTCCAGTGTGCGCTGCGGCTGGCGCGTCTGCGGCAGCAGGTGGAAGCGCACCGTGCTCGATTGCTCCTGCGCCAGCGCCAGCAAGTGCGGCACCAGCACCGCCATCGAAAAGTCCGACACGAAGATGCGGAACTCGCGGTCCGACTGCGTCGGATCAAAGTGCGGCGTGGCCGTGATCGTCGTATTGACCCGCACCAGCACATCGCGCACCGCTTCCTGCAGCACCTCGGCGCGCGGCGTCAACTCCATGTGGCGCCCGACCTGCACCAGCAGCTCGTCGTCGAAATAGTCGCGCAGGCGCGCCAGCGAACTGCTGAGCGCCGACTGGCTCATGTGCAGCTGCTCGGCCGCGCGGCTGACGCTGCGCAGCGTGAACATGGCGTCCAGCGCCACCAGCAGATTCAAATCCAGCTTGTTGAAGCGCATGCGGTCTCCCTGTTTTTAATGTATCCATGGTATCGATACTTCGAATGCATACAATCAATTTTACACATATAGCCGGCATCGGCAAACTGGGCACTCCAAACAAAAAACAACGATGGAGACCGAGATGAACAAAACCCTGACCGTGCTGGCAGCCGCGCTGGCAGCCGGCGCCGGCCACGCCGCCGAAATCGAATTGGCCAATCCCTACTGGAGCATCCGCTTCGACAACACCGTCAAGGCCAGCGCGCTGTACCGCCTGCACGACGCCAATCCGCTGCTGGTCGACAGCACCCGCCAACTGGTGCCGGGCGTGCCGGCATCGGCCTTCCCGCAGGCGCTGAACTTCAACGCCGGCGACGACAACTTCCGCAACAAGGGCTGGGTCTCCAAGCGGGTCGACCTGCTGAGCGAATTCGACGCCGTCTACCGCAAGGACTTCGGCCTGCGCCTGAGCGGCGCCGCCTGGTACGACCAGGCCTACGGCGGCAGCACCGACGCCAGCGACACCCTGAACGGCCAGACGCCGTACAACGCCATGCCCGACGCCACCCGCAAGCTGGCCGGCCGCAAGGCCGAGGTGCTGGACGCCTTCATCTTCGGCGGCTGGGAACTGAGCCCGGGCCACAAGCTGAGCGTGCGCCTGGGCCAGCACGCGCTGGTGTACGGCGAGACGCTGTTTTTCGGCGACAACGGCATCGCCCGCGCGCAAGGGCCGATCGACGTGATGAAGCTGCAGTCCTCGCCCAACGCCCAGTTCAAGGAAATCATCCGGCCGGTGCCGCAGGTCTCCAGCCAGCTGCAACTGAGCCCGGACCTGAGCCTGGGCGCCTACTACCAGTTCCGCTGGGAGGCCGACCGCATGGCACCGGCCGGCAGCTACTTCAACACCTCCAACAATATCTGGGGCGGCTCGACGCTGCCGGAGTTCATCAACGGCAGCGTGCTGCTGCCCGGCGCCGCGCAGCGCCCGTCCAACAGCGGCCAGTTCGGCGCCCAACTCAAATGGCGTCTCGACGAGACCGACCTCGGATTCTACGCCGCGCGCTACCACGACAAGGCCGGCCAGTTCTACTCGCAGCTGAATGTCACCAGCGCCGCCCCGGGCAGCTGGTACTACATCTTCCCGGAGGCGATCACCACCTGGGGCGTCAGCGCCACTCACGCGATCGGCAACAGCAGCCTGGCGCTGGAGGCATCGGTACGCAACAACATGCCGCTGACGAACCAGAACGTGGTCTATCCGAACGTGCAGCCCGCGCCGGCCTACGCCACCGGCCATACCGCGCACCTCAACCTGTCCTGGCTCAGCACCCTGAGCCCGAACTGGCTGGCGCGCGAATCGTCGCTGATCGGCGAGCTGGCCTGGAACCGCGCGCTGTCGCAGGACGATCCGTTCCACACCATGGACGGCCTGCGCACGCGCGACGCCACGGCGCTGCAAGTGATCTACACGCCGAGCTACCGCCAGGCGCTGCCCGGCCTGGACCTGAACGTGCCGCTCGGCCTGCGCTACGTCGTCGACGGCAATTCCTCGGTCACCGGCCTGGGTTGGGGCGCCAAGCATAGCGGCACCGCCACGCTGGGATTGGACGGCACCTACCAGGGCGTGTGGCAGTTCTCCATCAGCTACAACAAATACCTGGGCAAGGCCGAACCCTTCGTCAACTACCGCCCGCTGCTGACCAATGGCGCCCCGGTCTACAGCAGCGGCAACGCGCTGGCCGACCGCGATTACCTCGCGCTGTCGCTGCGCCGCACCTTCTAATAACCACACAGGAGACCATATGAAACACCCACGCCTGATATCCGCCCTGGCGGCGCTGGCCGCGCTGGCCGCCTCGCTGCCCGCCGCCGCCGTCACGCCCGAGGAAGCGGCCAAGCTGAAAACCGAACTGACGCCGCTGGGCGCCGAAAAGGCCGGCAACAAGGACGGCAGCATCCCCGCCTGGACCGGCGGCTACACCACGGCGATCGCGGGCGACAAGCCGGGGGGCCGCCGCGGCGATCCGTTCAAGGACGAGAAACCCTTGTTTGTCGTCACCGGCAAAAACGCCGACCAATATGCCGGCGTGCTGACCGACGGCACCAAGGCCATGCTGAAAAAATATCCGGACTACCGGCTCGACGTCTACCAGACCCACCGCACCGCCGCCGCGCCGCAGTGGGTGTATGACAACACTTTCAAGAACGCCACCCGCGCCAAGCTGGCCAGCGACGTGGTCAGCGGCGCCTACGGCGGCGTCCCCTTCCCCATTCCGAAGACCGGCGCGGAAGTGATGTGGAACCACCTGCTGCGCTGGCGCGGCACCTCTTGGCAGGCCCCGCTCAATCAGTACCAGCTGACGGCCGACGGCAAGGCCGTGCTGACCACCAGCGGCACCGCCGACCTGCAGATGCCGTACTACTTCCAGGAAGGCTCGCTGGAGCAGTTCACCAAGGCCAACGAGTTCTGGCTGATCCGCCTGATCAATTCCGGTCCGCCGATCCGCGCCGGCGAAGCCATCGTCGGCCGCGACAGCATCGATCCGAGCAAGGACCAGGCCTGGGTCTACCTGACCGGCCAGCGCCGCGTGCGCAAGCTGCCGAATCCGTGCTGCGACACGCCCACGCCATCCACCGCCGGCGTGATGAGCTTTGACGAGATCGCAACCTGGACCGGCCGCACCGACCGTTTCGACTGGAAGCTGGTGGGCAAGCAGGAGATGCTGATCCCCTACAACGGCAACAAGCTGCTGCAGCCCAAGACCGACGCCGAGGTAATCGGCAAGGCCTACCTCAATCCCGACCACGTGCGCTGGGAACGGCACCGCGTGTGGGTGGTCGAGGCCGCGCTGCGCGCCGGCCAGCGCCATCAGGCGCCGAAGAGCCGCTACTACTGCGACGAGGACACCTGGAACTGCGTGCTGGGCGACCGCTGGGACGCCAACGGCCAGCTGTGGAAGACGCTGTGGTCGCAAACCTTTGTCGCGCCGGACCTGCCGGGCACCGTGATCGGCGCCTTCGGCTTCACCGACCTAGTCTCCGGCACCGCTTTCGTGGGCGACCTGTACACCGCGAAGCCGGCGCAGTATCCGCTCAAGCCGCGCTACCAGGACAGCGTCTTCACCCCTGACGCCATGGCCGGCGAAGGTGCGCGCTGATGTCGATGAAAACGTATCTGCTGGAGTGCGCATGGTACTGCGCACTGGCGCTGGGTGCCGCGCCGGCATGGGCCGCCGGCGCGCCGGACGCTCCGCCCGGCGCCGTCGCGGCGGCCCGGCTGCGGCCGGCCGTGACGGCGCAGCATGCGGCGCAGGCCGTGATGCTGGGTGCCGCCACGGCGGGGACGCGCATCGTCGCCGTCGGCGAGCGCGGCATCATCCTGCTCAGCGACGACCAGGGTAAAAACTGGCGCCAGGCCGCCGTTCCCGTCAGCGTGACGCTGACGGCGGTGCGCTTCGCCGACGCGCAGCATGGCGTCGCGGTCGGCCACGCGGGCGTGGCCCTGACCAGCGCAGACGGCGGCGCCCATTGGGAGGCGACGCTGGATGGGCAGCGCATCGCCGCGCTGGCGCTGGCGGCGGCCAAGGCCCGCGACAACGACGCCGCCATCCGCGAGGCCGAGCGGCTGGTGGCCGACGGCGCCGACAAGCCGCTGCTGGACGTCTGCCTGCTGGGCGGCGGCCGCATGCTGGCGGTGGGCGCCTACGGCCTGGCCTTCGGCAGCGACGACGGCGGCCGCACCTGGACCTCGTGGATGGACCGCATCGACAATCCAAAGGGCCTGCACCTGAACACGGTGCGCCGGGGCGGCGACGCCGTCCTGATCGGCGGCGAGCGCGGACTGGCGCTGCTGTCCACTGACGGCGGCCGGACTTTCCGGCGCCTGGAGCTGCCCTACCGGGGCAGTTTCTTCACCGCCGAACTGCCGGCGGCCAACGACCATGAGCTGGTACTGGCCGGATTGCGCGGCAACGCCTGGCGCTCCACCGACGGCGGCCGCAGCTGGCAACAGCTGGCCAGCCCGATGCCGGTATCGATCACCGCATCGGCCATCCGCGCCGACGGTTCGCTGCTGTTCGCCAACCAGGCCGGCCTGCTGCTGACCGTGCAGGGACAGGGGCTGGCGCCCTCCCCGGCCGCGCCGCTGCCGCCGCTGAACGGCGTGCTCGATCTGCGCAACGGCCAGCTGCTGGCGTTGACCATGCAGGGCATCATGCCGGTGGCCGCGCCGTTCCCGGGAGCGAAACCATGAACATGTCCGAACAATTGACGCAATTCGACCGCGCCTCCGGTTCGCTGGTCGAACGGCTGCTGTTCAACAACCGCCTGCTGGTGATGTTCGCCTGCGCGCTGGTCACGGCCCTGCTGGGCTGGCAGGCCACCAAATTGAGCATCAACGCCAGCTTCGAGAAAACCATCCCGGCCAACCATCCCTACATCCGCAACTACCTGGCCAACCAGGCCGAGTTGACGGGGCTGGGCAACGCGGTGCGCATCGCGGTCGACAATCCGCGCGGCAGCATCTACGACCGCGCCTACCTCGACACCCTGCGCAAACTGAGCGAGGAAGTGTTCCTGCTGCCCGGCGTGGCGCGCAACCAGATGAAGTCCCTGTGGACGCCCGGCACGCGCTGGGTCGGCGTGACCGAGGACGGGCTGGAAGGCGGCCCGGTGATCCCAGACGGCTATGACGATGGCGGCGCCGCCAGCCTGGCGCAGCTGCAGGCCAACATCGCCCGTTCCGGCGAGATCGGCCAGCTGGTGGCCTTCGACGCCCGCTCCAGCGTGATCTACGTGCCGCTGCTGGTGCGCGACGGCGATGGCAAGGCACTCGACTACGGCCAGTTCGCCCAGCGGCTGGAAGCGCTGCGCGCCAAGTACGAGCAACAGGGCGTGCGCATCCACATCACCGGCTTCGCCAAGCTGGTGGGCGATCTGATCGACGGCGTGCGCGCGGTGCTGGTGTTCTTCGCCATCGCGGTCGCCATCGCCACCGCCATGGTCTACTGGTACACCCGCTGCTCGCGCTCGACCGCGCTGGTGGTGCTGGCGTCGCTGGTGGCGGTGGTGTGGCAGCTCGGCATGCTGCCGATGCTTGGGTACGCGCTCGACCCCTACTCCATCCTGGTGCCGTTCCTGGTGTTCGCCATCGGCATGAGCCACGGCGCCCAGAAGATGAATGGCATCATGCAGGACGTGGGACGCGGCATGCACAAGCTGGTGGCGGCGCGCTACACCTTCCGCCGCCTGTTCCTGGCCGGGCTGACCGCGCTGCTGGCCGACGCGGTCGGCTTCGCCGTGCTGTCGACGATCGACATCGCCGTGATCCGCGAGCTGGCGGTCGCCGCCTCGCTGGGCGTGGGCATGCTGATCTTCACCAACCTGATCCTGCTGCCCATCCTGCTCAGCTACACCGGCGTCAGCGCCGACGCCGCCGCGCGCAGCCTGCGCGCCGAGGCGGCCGAGGCCTCCGGCCAGGCGCGCCATCCGCTGTGGGCGCTGCTGGACCGATTCACCGGCCGCCGCTGGGCCACCGGCGCCATCGTGGCGGCGCTGCTGCTGGCCGCGGGCGGCTATGCGCTCAGCACCCGGCTGAAGATCGGCGACCTAGATCCGGGCGCGCCGGAGCTGCGCGCCGACAGCCGCTACAACCGCGACGTCGCCGCGCTCAGCGCGTCCTACGGGGCTTCAAGCGACGTGCTGGCGGTGATGGTCAAGACGCCGGACGGACAGTGCTCGCAATACGACACGCTCAACAAAATCGATGCGCTGGAATGGCAGCTGCGCCAGATCGACGGCGTCGAGAGCAGCAACAGCCTGGCGCTGCTGAACCGCCGCGTGCTGGTGGGCCTCAACGAGGGCAACCCGAAGTGGTATGAATTCCTGCCCAACCAGGACATGCTCAACACCGTCACCGCCGGTGCCCCGCGCGGCCTGTACAACGACAGCTGCAACCTGCTGACGGTGTACGCCTACCTACGCGACCACAAGGCCGATACGCTGGCGCGCGTGGTGGCCCACGTCGAAGCCTTCGCCGCCGCCAACGACAGCAAGGACGTGCAGTTCCAGCTGGCGGCCGGATCGGCCGGCATCGAGGCCGCCACCAACATCGTGGTGCACGAGGCGTGGCGCCGCATGCTGCTGCTGGTGTATGCGGCGGTGGTGCTGCTGTGCTTCATCACCTTCCGCTCCTGGCGCGCGGTGCTGGTGGCGGTGCTGCCGCTGATGCTGACCTCCGTGCTGGCCGAGGCGCTGATGGTGGTGTTCGGCATGGGCGTCAAGGTCGCCACGCTGCCGGTGATCGCACTCGGCGTGGGCATCGGCGTCGACTACGCGCTGTACATCCTCAGCATCACGCTGGGCCAGCTGCGCCAGGGCTCCAGCCTGTCGGCCGCCTACTACCGCGCGCTGCTCTTCACCGGCAAGGTGGTGATGCTGACCGGCGTGACGCTGGCCATCGGCGTCATCACCTGGGTCTTCAGCCCGATCAAGTTCCAGGCCGACATGGGCCTGCTGCTGGGCTTCATGTTCCTATGGAATATGCTCGGCGCGCTGATCCTGGTGCCCGCTCTGTCCCACTTCCTGCTCAAGCCAGCAGCCAAACCGCTTTAACCACAAGGAGCATCAATGTTTCGCTACTTCCCCACCAACTACGTCTGGGATCTCTCGGTCAATCTCGCCATCGAGATGGGCGCCAAAATGGGCGAGATCCAGGAGATGTGCGCGCCGCTGCAGGAGGCCGCCAAGCAGCCCGACGCCGCCGGCTCGCAGGCCTTCCGCGCCACCTGGGTACGCATGGCCGACAAGCTGTGCGAACTGGCCGAAGAAGACGAGGCGCGCGGCCGCCTGATCTCGGCCGGCGACAAGTACGGCCGCGCCGCCACCTACTACCTGACCGCCGAGCGCCTGCAGGCCCATGGCGCGGAGGGCCGCGTCGCGCTGTACCGGCGCTTCCTCGACGTGTTCGCCAAGGGCATCGCGCTGGCCGGCGAAAACTGCGAGCGGGTCGAGATCTCCTACGGCGACGCGCACATCTCCGGCCTGTATGTGCGGGCCGAAGGCGTCAGCGGCCGCGCGCCGTTGCTGGTGCAGCTGAACGGCCTCGATTCGACCAAGGAGATGAAATACCGCGTCGGCCTGCCGCGCTGGCTGGCGCAGCGCGGCGTGTCCTCGCTGATCATCGACCAGCCGGGCACCGGCGAAGCCCTGCGCCTGCACGGCATGACGGCCGTCTACAACACCGAGGTATGGGCCAGCAAGGTGGTCGACTGGCTGGAGACGCGCGACGACGTCGATCCCAAGCGCATCGGCTGCGAAGGCGTGTCGCTGGGCGGCTACTACTGCCCGCGCGCGGTGGCCTTCGAGCCGCGCTTCGCCTGCGGCGTCGTGTGGGGCGCCAACCACGACTGGCGCGACGTGCAGAAAAAGCGCCTGCAGAAAGAAGGCAGCTTCCCGGTGCCGCACTACTGGGCACACGTGCAATGGGTCTGGGGCGCGAAGGACATGGACGACTTCATGAAGATCGCCGAGAACGTGCACCTGGACGGCGTGATCGAGCGCATCAAGGTGCCGTTCCTGGTCACCCACGGCAGCAAAGACTCGCAGATCCCGCTGCACTGGGCCGAACGCACCTACGAACAGCTGGTCAACAGCCCGAAACGCGAGCTGAAGATCTTCACCGAACGCGAAGGCGGCGTGCAGCACTCCAGCTTCGACAACTCCGCCAATGCCGGCGCCTACATAGCCGACTGGGTCGCCGAGACCCTGGGCGGGCGAGTATCCCTCTAACCACAAGGAATCACACATGAATATCATCGGACCAGATGCACTCGTTTTCGGCGTCGACGACGTCGCCGCCTGCAGCCAGTACCTGACCGACTACGGCCTGACGCCGGTCGGCGTCACGGCCGCCGGCGGCCGCTTCGAAGCGCTGGACGGCACCGCCATCGTCATCGCCCACCAGGACGACGCCTCGCTGCCGCCGCCGCTGCCGACCCGCACCATGCTGCGCAAGACCGTCTACGGCGTGGCCGACAGCGCCACGCTGGGCGCCATCGCCGAAGAACTGGGCAAGGACCGCGAAGTGCGCCGCCTGCCCGACGGCTCGATCGAAAGCACCGACGATTCGGGCTTCGTGCTGGGCTTCCAGGTCAGCGTGCGGCGGACCATTTCGCTGGCGGCGGAAACCATCAACGCGCCGGGCGCTCCGGCGCAACGCGGCGCCAACGTGGTGGCGGCGAGCGAACAAGCCGTGATCCAGCCGCGCACCTTGTCGCACGTGGTCTACTTCGTGCCGGATACGGACAAGGCGGAAGCGTTCTATATCGAACGCCTCGGTTTCCGCTGCACCGACCGCCTGGGCGGCGCAGGTCCCTTCCTGCAGCCAGCCGGCACGCTGGACCACCACACCCTGTTCCTGATCAAGACCCCGCCGTTCATGCAGGGCGTGGAGCACTTCACCTTCCACCTGGGCGGACCGAGCGAATTGATGCAGGCCGGCACCCGCTTCGTCGACAAGGGCTATCAGTCGTTCTGGGGGCCGGGCCGCCACAAGTTCGGCTCCAACTGGTTCTGGTACTTCAACAGCCCGTTGGGTTGTCACGTCGAGTACGACGCCGACATGGACCTGCACGACGCCGACTGGCAACCGCGCACCGTGCCGATGAGCGCCGACGCCTCGCAGCTGTTCCTGTTCCAGGCGCGCGACAAGTGGGCGCCATCCGGCCCGCCTCCCGGCGCCGCAGGCGCTCCACCAGCCGCGCACTAGGAGGGGCGCCATGCAGGCCTCCGACCTTCTGCTGTGCCGCCTGGAAGAACTGCCCGACGGCGAAGCGCGCGGCTTCGACCCGCTGGGCAGCGGCCAGGACAGCGTGCTGGTGGTGCGCCAGGGCGGGCGCCTGCATGCCTACCGCGACCTGTGCCCGCACTACGGCGACACGCCGATGGCGTGGCGCCGGCATGCCTATCTGAACGCTGAGCGCAGCCACATCGTCTGCGCGGCGCACGGCGCGCTGTTCGAGATCGACGGCGGCGCCTGCGTGCGCGGCCCGTGCCTGGGCCAGGCGCTGACGCCGGTGGCCATCGCCGTCAACGCCGCCGGCGAAGTCTGGCTGGCCGGCGATCCACAATAAAAAAGCAGGAGACCACATGAAACCAATACGCTGGCGCCGGCCATTGCCCCTGGCGCTGCTTCGGCCGCGACCCGCCCAAGGGCAGCGGCGCCAACTCGGCCTGCGCCCCCGGCTCCTGCTGGGCATGGGAGCGCTGATGCTGCTGTTCGGCGCCACCACGGTGCTGGCGCTGTGGCACCTGCAATCGGCGTCGGACCAGCTGCAGCGCATCGTCGAACGCGACGCCCGCCGCGCCGACCTGGCGCACCGGCTGCAGACCGCGCTGCTGGACATCGGCATGCAGGAACGCACGCTGCTGCCGATGACCGATGCCGAGGACCTGAAAGCGCAATCCGCGCTGCTGCGTCAAGCCAAGGCGGGCTACGACCGCACCGAGGCCCAACTGGCGGCGCTGCCGGCCGAAGCCGGCGAAGAGGAACCCACGCTGGCCGGCCAGCTGGCCGCCATCCGCGCGGTGCGCGCCGAAATCGCCCCGGTGCATGAGCGCGCGATGGATCTGGTGGTGCAGGGCGCCGGCGCCGAGGCGGCGTTCGCCCTGCTGCTGCAGACCGAGCGCGCGGAGCAGCAATGGCGTGAGCGCATCGCTGCCATCGTCACCCGGATCAGCCGCAGCAACGAGGCGGTATACCTGCAGGCCAGGCAGCGCGCGCAACAGGCCCGCACCCTGCTGCTGTCGGCGCTGGCGTTGGCGACTGCCGCCAGCCTGCCATTGGCGCTGGGCCTGGCGCGCAACATCACGGTGCCGGTGGCCGAGGCGACCAGGGTGGCCGAATCGATCGCCGGCGGCGACCTGGCGTCGGCGATCCAGGTCCAGCGCGCGGACGAACTGGGACGGCTGCTGGGCGCGATCGGCGGCATGCAGGACAAGTTGCGCCGTATCGTCGGCGGGCTGGACGCCTCGGCCGATGCGATCGCCGGCGCCAGCAGCGCGATCGCCGTCAGCAGCCGCGAACTGTCCGAACGCACCGAGCAAACCGCATCGGGACTGCGCCAGACCACCGCCGCCATGCTCGACCTGGCGGCCATGGTGACCCGCAGCGCCGAGGCGGCCCAGCTGGCGAAGACGCAGACCGACAGCGTGCGGCGCCAGGCGCAGGACGGCGGCAACGCGATGGCGCAGGTCACTGCGGGCATGGAGGGCATCCGTCAGGCCACCCGCAAGATCGACGACATTGTCCGCATCATCAGCGGCATCGCCTTCCAGACCAATATCCTGGCACTGAACGCCGCCGTGGAGGCGGCACGCGCCGGCGAACATGGGCGCGGCTTCGCGGTGGTCGCGGCCGAGGTCCGCACACTGGCCCAGCGCGCCGCCGGCGCCGCGACCCAGATCGGAAGCCTGAGCCGCGAGGCGGACAGCCGCATCGCCGCCAGCAGCGCGCAGGTGGCTCATGCGGCGGCCAACGCCGACACGCTGATCACGATGAGCGACGGCGTGGCGGCGCTGGTCAGCGACATCTCCGGCGCCGCCATCGAGCAGAACGCCAGCCTGCGCGAGATCGGCACCGTATTGAGCCAGCTGGACGCGATGACGCAGCAGAACGCCGCCATGGGCGCGGTGTCGGTCGATACCGCCACCGTGCTCGGCACCGAAGCGGGACGGCTGGTCGGCCTGGTACAGCTGTTCCAGGCACCACAGCCATCGATCGTATCGATATAAGCCATGCATTTAATCAATTTTACAAATAAGGCCTGAATCCGCACACTAGGCCCACAGCATCGCAAAACAACAATCATTGAACCAATGGAGACCCACATGACATCCCCTGCACAAAACATCCTGATCATCGGCGGCGGCTTTTCCGGCATGGCCGCGGCCATCCAGCTGCGCAAGCAGGGCCTGGCCGTGGAGGTGGCGGAGATCGATCCCGGCTGGCGTTCCTACGGTGCCGGCATCAGCCTGGGCGGCGCCACGCTGCGCGCCTTCAAGACGCTGGGCATCCTCGAACAATTCATGGCGCAAGGCTCGGCCGCCGACGACGTCGACCTGTTCCTGCCGCATGGCCAGCAGATCGCCGTGCTGCCGACGCCACGCCTGGCCGGACCCGAAATCCCCGGCGGCGGCGCCATCATGCGTCCGGTGCTGGCCAAGATACTGGCCGACGCCACCATCGCCAGCGGCGCCAAAGTGCGCCTGGGTTGCACCTTCACCGCGCTGCGCCAGCACGCCGACGGCGTCGAGGTCACCTTCACCGACGGAGAAACGCGCAACTACGACCTGGTGATCGGCGCCGACGGCCTGTATTCCAAGGTGCGCGAGGCGGTGCTGCCGGAAGCGTCGCAGCCGCAGTACACCGGCCAGTGCGTGTGGCGCGCGGTGCTGCCGCGGCCAGCCGAAGTGGAACGGGCCATGATGTGGGTCGGCCCCAAGATCAAGACCGGCGTCAATCCGGTCTCGCGCGACCAGATGTACCTGTTCGTCACCGAAGACCGCGCCGACAACGTGCAGATCGATCCGAAGCAGTTCGCGTCCATGCTGTCCGAGCTGCTGGCACCCTTCTCCGCGCCGCTGATGCAGCAGTGCCGCGCCGCGCTCAACGAAGACTCGCAGATCGTCTACCGCCCGCTGGAGCAGTTGCTGGTGCGGCAGCCATGGCACAGCGGCCGCGTGGTGCTGATCGGCGACACCGTGCACGCCACCACGCCGCACATGGCCTCCGGCGCCTGCATCGGCATCGAGGACGCCATCGTGCTGGCCGAGGAACTGGGCAGCGCCGCCAGCGTCGAGCAGGCGCTGACGCAGTTCGAGGCGCGGCGCTGGGAGCGCTGCCGCATGGTGGTGGAGAACTCGGGCCGGCTGGGCGAGATCGAGATCACCGGCGGCGACAAAGCCGAGCACGCGCAGATCATGCGCGACACCCACATGGCGCTGGCCGCGCCGATCTGAGCGCGGGAGCCTGCCATGGAGAATCACGACAAGCTTGACGAACGCTGGCCCGGCCGCATCGCTCTGATGGTGGCGCACTGCGCCGGCATGGTGGACCTGGTGGCGCTGCCGGTATGGGTCGGCACGCTGATCACCCGCTACGGCTTCGACCCGCAACGGGCCGGCGCGCTGGCCACGCTGTTCCTGCTGGGCGCCGTCGGCTGCAGCCTGGTATGCGCGCCGCGCTTCCACCGGCTGCGTGCCAATGTGGTGGCGCCGTGCGGCTTCGCGCTGGCCGGCATCGCTTTCTTCGCCACGGCCCTGACCAGCGACTTCACGTTGATGGCGGTGCTGCACGCGCTGGCCGGCGCGGCGGCCGGCAGCGCCCTCAGCATGGCGCACGGCACCATGGGCCGCGGCCGCAATCCGCACCGCATGTTCGCGCTGGCCGGCATGGCGCTGGGCATATTCGCGATCGTTTTCCTCGGCCTGACGCCCGTCCTGGTGGCCGCCGGCGGCGGCCCGGTGCTGTTCCGCGTGTTCGCCGCGGTGATGCTGGTGGCAGCCGTGGTCACGGCCGTCGCCTTTCCTGCGGGTCCTGTCGCCCCCGCCGCCGGCGCCCGGACCGGTCACGCCGCCGGCGCCGGCGGCATCAGCGCGGCGGTCTGGTTTGCCGCGCTGGGCATCAGTTGCATGGGACTGGTGCAGGCCATGATGTTCAGCTTCCTCGAACGGATAGGCGCGGACCGCGGCTTCGCGCCCGCCGCCGTCACCGGCGTGCTGATCGCGCTGGGCTTCGTCAACCTGATCCCGGCGCCGCTGGCAGCGCTGCTGCAACGGCGCTGGCCCGCGCATCTGGTGGTGTTGGGCGGACCGGTGGCGCAGGCTGCGCTGGCGGTGACCATCGCCGGCAGCACAGGCTACCTGCCTTACGCCGTCGCCGGCGCCATGTTTGCCGCCGTGATGATCTTCACCCACACCTTCGCCTTCGGACTGGTGGCGCAGCTCGATCCGGGCGGCCGCGCGCTGTCGGCCACGCCCGCCATGCTGATGGTGGGCGCCGCCATCGGCCCCGTGCTCGGCGGCACCCTGGTCAAGCACGCCGGCTACGGGGTGCTTGGCAGCGCCGCCGTACTGCTGGCCATCGCCGCGGTCTACTGCTTCGCGCAGGCCGGCCGCCGCCGCGCCGTCGTGCTTTCCTGATGATAGAAACCGGAGTTCCCCTATGACCTTCCCCCCGATACACCGCGTCGTCACCGGCCATGACGCAGCCGGCAAAGCCATCGTCAGCACTGAGGGCGCGCTGCCCACCGTGGTCGAACTGTCGGCCATACCCGGCACCGTGTTCCACGAAGTCTGGAGCACGGCCGCCACGCCGGCACCGGCCGACAACGGCCCCGATCCCACCACCGGCCCGCTGACGCTGCCGCCACCGAAGCTGGGCACGCGGTTGCGTTTCGTCGACATCCCACCTGATACCGCCGAATTCCTGGCCCATGGCGCGGCACGGATGCAAGAAGCTTTCACCGAGGTCGGCGACGCCGCAGCATCGACGGTACGCGCCCACTCGCCGCACCCGCTGATGCACCGCACCGAGTCGGTCGACTACGGCATCGTCATCGAAGGCGAACTGACGCTGGTGCTCGACGACTCCGAAGTGCAGCTGCATCCCGGCAGTGTGGTGATCCAGCGCGGCACCAACCATGCCTGGGCCAACCGTTCGCAGCGGCCCTGCCGCATCTTGTTCATGCTGATCGACGGTGCCTACGATCCGGCCATCGCCACCGCGCTCGCGGCGCGCTGAGCTCAACCAACATACAGACACTGACCATGAAATTCGCTACCCTGCAAGACCGCACGTTGGACGGCCGCCTGCTGCTCGTTTCGCGCGACCTGACCCGCTGCGTCGAAGCCGGCGACCTCGCCCCTTCCCTGCTGTACGCGCTGCGGCACTGGAACGACGTCGAGGCCGGCCTGCGCGAGCGCTACGACGCGCTCAACGCCGGCCAACTGGCCGGCCAGCCCTTCGAACCCCGCCTCTGCGCGGCGCCTCTGCCGCGCAGCCCACAATGGTGCGACGGCTCCGCCTTCCTCAATCACGCCCACCTGATGGCGCAAGCGTTCGACACCCCGCCCATCCCCGACCTGGACACCATTCCGCTGATGTATCAGGGCGCCAGCGACGACTTCCTCGGCCCGCACGACAAGGTGCCGCTGCCCAGCGAAGCCGACGGCATCGACTTCGAGGGCGAATTCGGCGTCATCGTCGACGCGGTGGCGATGGCCAGCACGCCGGCCGAAGCGCTGGCGTCGGTGCGGCTGGTGGTACAGCTGAACGACTGGAGCCTGCGCGCCATGGGCCCGCGCGAAATGCGCACCGGCTTCGGCTTCCTGCAAGCCAAGCCGTCGACCAGCTTTGCCCCGGTGGCCGTCACGCCAGACGAACTGGGCAACGCCTGGCAGGACGGCCGTGTGCACCTGCAACTGGAAGTGGAATGGAACGGCGAGCGCTTCGGCCAGCCGCACGGTGGCGAAATGAGCTTCGGCTTCGGCGACCTGATCGCCCACGCGGCGCGCACGCGGCGGCTCACGCCCGGCACCATCATCGGCACCGGCACCGTATCGAACGCCAGCCGCGCTGCGGGTTCGGCCTGCATCGCGGAGCGGCGCGTGATCGAAATCATCGACCAGGGCGCCGCCCGCACGGGCTTCATGCGCTTTGGCGACAAGGTCCGCATGGAGGCGCGCTGGCCCGGCGGCGGCCACGGTCCGTTCGGCGTCATCGAGCAACAGGTGGTACGCGCGGAGCGCGCGGCATGAGTCATATCGTGATCACCGGCGCCAACGGCTTTGTCGGCCGCGCGCTGGTGCGCCGCTTGCAGGAAGATCCAAAGCATCAGTTGACGCTGATCGACCAATCGTTCGACAGCGCGCCGGCCGGCCCGAATACACGACGGGTCCTCGGCTCGTTCGGCGATCCCGCCGTGCTGGATGACGCGCTGCGCCTGCCGGCCGACATCGTGTTCCACCTGGCCAGCGTGCCCGGCTCTCTGGCCGAGCGCGAACACGCGCTGGGCTACCAGGTCAACCTGCAGGCCACGCTGACGCTGGCCCACCGGCTGGCCGCGCAAGGCCGCAAACAACGGCGTGCGCCACGCTTCGTGTTTGCCAGTTCGGTCGCGGTCTATGGTCCGCTCGGCGCGGACGCGGTGCATGAAGACCAGCCGGCCCGGCCGGCGATCAGCTACGGCGCCCACAAGCTGATGGCGGAAATCGAACTGGCCGACTTGAGCCGGCGCGGCGAGCTGGACGCGGTCAGCCTGCGGCTGCCGGGCATCGTAGCCCGGCCGGCGGCCGAAACGGGCCATGGCTCGGCCTTCATGAGCCTCGTCATGCACCGGCTGGCGGCCGGCGAGCCGTATGTCTGTCCGGTGTCGGCGCAGGCGACCGCCTGGTGGATGTCGCTGCCCTGCTGTGTCGACAACCTGCTGCACGCGGCGGCGATGAGCACCGCCGAAGCGCCCGCGTCGCGCTGCTGGCAACTACCCGTACTACACCTCAGCATGGAACAGCTCCTGGCGGCGCTGGTGGAGCGCTATGGTGCGCGCTGCCGACAGCTGATCAGCCATCAGCCGGACCCGCGGATCGAAGCGCTGTTCGGCAACTACCCCGCGCTGCGCACGCCGGCCGCGCTGGCCGCCGGCTTCCGCCATGATGGAGATGCGGCCCGGTTGATCCAGCAGGCCCTCGCACCCACGCCTTAAAAGACGCCAGCTTGACGGGGGCCCCCCCCCGCGCCCCCAGCCGCCCCCCCCCGCGAGCGAGTGGAACAGCCCCAAAAAAAACACCCCCCGCGGGGG